>JAXHTS010000081.1 GCA_034190085.1 Spirochaetota bacterium | reverse complement strand
TCGATTCCGGAGGATTCTTGTTCGATGGGAAAAAAGAGCTGATACTTTTCTTGCAATGTTGCACATCGCATGCGGAATCATTACATGGAGAGCAACTGGCCTACTGGAATAGGCTCTAAGTAAACAATTGATTGGTAATATATTAGCGTACCGAATCTTAAAATCCCTCATCTCTGGTGGTGATTGTTGGCTATATGTAAAAATTAATTAGGCAAGCAAATGTTATTTAATTCAATACAATTTATTATTTTTTTCCCGATCGTGGTTATTATATATTACTGTATACCTCATAGATGGCGGTGGTTTTTGTTGTTGGTAGCGAGTTGCTATTTTTATATGGCTTTTACACCCTATTATATTTTTCTCATAATGGCTGCCATAATAGTTGATTATATTATTGGTATTTTAATAGAAACTTGCAGAGAGCAGGGGAAAAGTAATACAAAGTTATTGTTGGGGATTGGGTTTTTTTTCCCTCTTTTGATACTTTTTGTTTTTAAATATTATAATTTTTTTAATCAGAGTATCATCGATATCGCAAAATTTCTTAACCTGAATTACAGCCCTAATATATTGAATCTGATTTTGCCGGTAGGAATTTCCTTTTATACCTTTCAGACTTTAGGCTATGTTATTGACGTCTATCGTGGGAATCAGAAGGCGGAGAGACATCTAGGCATATTTTCGGTGTATGTGATGTTTTTCCCTCAATTGGTAGCTGGACCAATTGAGAGGTCGAGGAACTTACTGCAGCAGTTTTATGAGAAACATTCATTCGATTATAAAAGAGTCACAGATGGCTTGAAATTAATGGCCTGGGGATTCTTTAAGAAGATGGTTATTGCGGACAGGATAGCGGTAGTGGTTAATGAAGTATATAATAATCCGGGAAATTATACAGGTATTCATTTTATAATAGCCACGATATTTTTTACTTATCAGGTATATTGCGATTTTTCCGGTTATTCGGACATTGCAATTGGCGCTGCCCAGGTGATGGGTTTTAGGTTAATGGAAAATTTTCAACGCCCATATTTTGCGAAGTCGATTCAGGAATACTGGAGGAGGTGGCATATTTCTTTGACTTCGTGGTTTAGGGATTATGTTTACATCCCATTGGGCGGGAATAGGGTAGTTAGATGGCGTTGGTATTTTAATGTATATGTTGTCTTTTTAATAACTGGTTTATGGCATGGAGCGAATTGGACATTTATTATATGGGGAGCGCTTCATGGACTCTATTCTTTATTTTCAATAATGACAAGAAATATAAGGGCGAGGGCAACCAGGTTTATTAGCATAGATAGAGTCCCGATGATAAAAAAGATATGGCAGGTTGGAGCAACATTTAGTCTTGTTAATTTTGGATTTATATTATTTCGATCTAATAGCATATCAGATGCATATTATATAATAACCCATTTATTTTCAGGGATAGATAAATTATTTTATGCAATAATGAGTTTTGATTATCAAATGATAAAAAAACTAGTTATCGTTACAGATACAAATGCTTTAGGTATTAAACCTAGTAAATTATTCCTACCAGAGATGTTCATTGCTATTCTGGCAATTATTATTATGGAGTCTGTTCATCTCATTCAGAGAAAGGGAAGTGTAAGATATTTGCTTTCACAAAAGTCGGCTTTTTTAAGATGGAGCATCTATTATCTATTGCTGTTGAGCATTATATTTTTTGGAATAAACACGCAAAATCCGTTTATCTATTTTCAATTTTAGTTATAAAATAATGAAAAAGCTGCTCATAAAATTATTATTTATATCCCTATTGATAACAATTACTTGTATTGGAATCTGGATTTTACCAGGTAACTATATTTCCGATTTAGCTATACTTATCAATAAAATAAATATGTTACAATCGAAAGATACTCCAAGAATTGTATTTATAGGCGGCAGCAATTTGCTTTCATTAGATAGCCCCCTTATTGAAAGGGAATTAAAATATCTGAATTACTCTGTGGCGAACATGGGATTGTTCGGTGCTCTTGGTATAAAGCATTTACTTAATAATATAAAACCTTATTTAAGACCCCATGATGTGCTTATTATTATTTCTGAATATGGCGTTCTTCTTCGTAAAGAGGAGGAGACAGAAGAGGATAAAAAATTAAGGAAGTATTATTTTTTAATTTCACCAAAGAAAAATATTTCAAGATATTTCATTAATAATCAATATTACACTTTACCTCGGGATATTTTTGAATTATTGGGGCTTAAGATAAAAACCTATTTGAGAAATACAATAGAATTAAATTACACCCAAATATTTGAAAATGGGAGAAGAAATTATAAAAAAAATTATAACGAATATGGGGATAGAATAAATCCTTATCAAATTATACAACCATTGCTAAGTAGTGGAGTGATTTATACTTTTTCTGATGCATCTATTATGAATAATATATTATTCATAAATAATATCTGTGATAGTTTATTGGAAAATAATGTTAAAGTTTTATTGTTTTTACCACCTTTCCCTTATGAAGAGTACAATCTAAACAAAAAAATAATTAATAATTTATATGATAATCTAATAAAATACTTAACAATTCCTGTTATTGGTACTACAAATGATTCTCTCTTTCCAAGAGAATACTTTGCAGATTCTATATACCATCTTAATGTAAAAGGGGAATCCCAAAGAACTAGAAAGCTAATAGCTAAATTAAAGGAGGTTCTATAACGTAATATATTTATTTTCCCTCCTTATAATTATTTCAATAAATAGGGAATGGGATATAGGGATGAAATCCCTATCCTTAGGGAGTGTATCATTCCGGCTGGTCGAGTAGCAAAATGTCGAAATCTAAATTAATGAACAGTGTGTTTATGGGAAAGTATAAAAACTCTTCTAAAGTAACGACTAAACTTCATCTTTCAAATGTAAAAAGCATTCTTTTAATGTTCATTACCTCTTTTATTGTATAACCACGAATAATAAGAACAAAAAATATCATAATTATTATTCCAATAAGAGCCCTTAAAACATAAAAAATTGATGAATAATGCAAAAATATCCCCATAGGAATAACAGTTATAGCAGCAATAATAAAATGTTTTAAAATTTTTACAGGATAAATTTTTCGAAAATAATATACATAAAAGACTATCCCCACTATCTCTGTTAAGACAGTTGCAATAGAAGAACCTATAATCCCCATGGGAGGAATAAGTATAAAGTTCCCAATAATATTTGCACACAATTGGATTATTATTATCCCAAGAAGTGTTTTTTCTTTATGTGCTGAAAGTAATCCGCTATGAAGTGGGGCGTTGATTGTTATAAAGAATAAGGAAATCATGAGTATTCTAAAACATAAAATACTTTCATGATAATTTTCCAGATTATAAAAAATATCTAAAAATGGTACAGCTAATATAATAAAGATAACAGTTACCCCATATCCAGAGAAAATTATAAATTTAATATATGCATCAAAATACTTTGTATAATTTTCAAGGCTGTTTTTGTAATTTTCAAATAGGATAGGATTCATCAGATTAAAAAATATCGCAAAAAACTGAATAATCATAAACATCGCTCTATAGGCAGCACTATACAAACCTACGGCAATATCATCTTTCATAAATTCAAGCATAAAGACATCAAAATAATGTATCATCATTATTGTTATCTGAATAAATCCGACAACAATTCCGCTTGTAATGAATTTCTTCCACAAAGTTGTATTAATATGAGCTTTCCATTTACCATAAAATTTCAAAAAAAAGAGATTATGCAATAAAGCTGTTATAGCATTAATTGAGAGGATAATGAGGCCAACATTTATAAGATCATCAGAAGTTTTCACAAACGTGAGTGCTAAAAAATAATTTATTGCCTGAGTAATTATTGTTACTATTGAAGGAAACTCTAATCGCTTTGTAGCCTCAAAAACAGACTGTGCCGAGAAGGGAGAAACCAATATAGTTGCGGAAAATACTACTAATATCCATCCAAAGTTATTAAATTTAGGAACAAAGATCATCGGCGAGAGCATTATTATAACTGCGGACAAACTGAGGAGTATTTTTAACGGGACAAGAGCACCAAATATTTCATTCAGGCTTTTCTTATCCGTGGTTATCGATCTTATTGCAACAATATCCATCCCAAGTGAACAGAGAAGCAGGAAATAAGTAGTATAGATTAAAAGGAAATTAAACTTTCCAAATCCATCAACTGAAAGGACTTGAGAGTAATGAGATATGATGAGAATATTGATTATTGCATTAAATGCTGAGGAGAATATTTTGAAGAAGAAATTTTTTACAAACTTTTGAAGCTCATTTAATTGTATTTTGAACACAATAACAATTTCAGTCTTATTTTTCCACTTCTATTGATACAATAGTGTCTGGTTCAATATCAATATAAGAATTTGATTTTATATAGGAAGGGAATAAGGTTAGATTTTTTTTTATTGAAAGATCATTTGAGTTATAGAGAATTATTTTATCATTAAAATAAGTGGTGTAAACGTTGTCTGATTCAATATCTACAAATAAACTCCCGATGAAGGGATAGTCCGAGTTTTTATTTGCGATTACCTCAATGATAAAATTGATGTAATTCTGTCGGTTATATCCATTAAACCTGATGATACATCCCTGTTTGACCTTAGATAAATTTCCTTTACCCAAGATTGGTTTAAAAGACTTTTTATTATCATCAATATTTGTCATTGAAGTATACTTGGGATATATTAGAATTCCACCATCAGAAATCCATTGAATAATTTCACGCAAGTGTTGGTCTCTCAACCAAGGGCATTGAAATATCACCAAATATTTATTTTTATATAATGCCCCATCACTTATCATGGTTTCGTCTACGAGATCGATATCAATATAATTACGAAGTTGTGAACATGAGCTATAGATATCAGAAATGGATGTTCCAAGTGCAATTGAAGTATTGGGGAACAGCACTGCGGCATCGATAATTGGTTGAGAAGCGGACATATGACTGATGTTATTTATAAGGTTGACCGCTCCTTTGGTAGGCAAGCCAACAGGAAATTCCCTTTGACTGCAGAGATCAACGCCTGTTCCTATAATGTTTTTACAATAAAAACCCCTTGCACCGGAACTAGCAGCATCAAATATTCTTGCAATAACTCCATTTGGACTATTTATCCAAGCCTCTTCGGTAATAAAGTAAGTTTTATAAAACCGGCTGGCTGATGATACAAGTCGTGTCAAAATAAATGATTCGCTGTAATCATCAGTTTGGTTTGTTATACGAATTCCAGTATTATATTTTTTAGCCATTTTTGTTTGCTCAGAAAAGACTGCTCCAGTCCAAGGCGCTCCATCACCTCCAGTGACCAGATATATCTTGGAGCCTGGGAAATGTGTCCTCGCTGTTTTAATCCAGAATTCAGCCCATTTAGTCATTTCATTTTGGTACCATGAGACGAACTCAAGATATTCCTTCCATCTTGATGGGCGGGATAATATCAGAGGATTGGTCATCCATGGCAATCTTTTATGCAATTGGTTGAATATTAGTCTTTTATATTTATGATATCTATACTTAATAAACCTGAGAACTTTCATAGGGTAATTGGGAGCATCTTTGATGTTATATACAATAACCGGAAATGATATATCGGAGAAAGTGCTATAACTGGTATGATATTCATGATTTAATGCTTTGATATTCCCATACTTATTCTTTAGATAATTCTGATAGCTTTCATAGGCATAATTATCCCCACACCACCATCCTTGATGAGTATGAAAACCGCCCCTGAAACCACCGGTTACAGGAAAGATTGCTTCCCCCCAGTTACCGCTTATACCAAGAAGAATGCTTTCAATGATATCCTTATCCCTGTAATGCTCTGCAAAAACACCTATGAATCGTTCAACACAGTCAGATAAAAATGGATTCCATATTGACTGTATTTTTGATTTCTCTCCATGCTCAAGACATGTTGCATATATAGATAAATCAGATTCGTGAAACCATTCTGGGATCGAATAATTCGGGCCCAGGATAAGAAAGGGAACCCATTTTAACCCATATTTTTTTAACTTATCAATTAGCACATCATAGGCGGAAAAATTAAATATCCCACTAACTTTTTCTATTTCCGCCCAGGAAACATAGGATTGCACACTTGTAATGCCTGATCTTTTTGCATATTCAAAAGCTTTATCTTCAAGCAAATGTGGATGAACGTTGCCAATATATTGCCATTGCTGAATTATTTCTATGCCATCATTCGCTTTTGGAACGTCTTTTGTCCCATTTATAGTGGATATTACATCTTTCGTATTATTCATGATTAGTTAAATGCAGTTTATGCTGCAAACATAATTGGATTTATATCCCTCTCGGGGATTGGGTTGCATCTGCTTTAAAAAATCTTAGAAGAGGTCTTCGCCTCATTAATAGACTTAGAATATATCTCAACCATTTTGCTGCAGAAATTATCCCACGTAAGGTTCTCTCTGACAAATCGTTTGCCTTGTTCTGCCATTAAATTGTATCTTTTTTTATCTTTATATATCTTTAATATAGCCTCAATATAATCTTCTGTCACTATCCCAATATTTTCACGTTCAATTATATATGATGATGTCATTTCGGTTGATACAATAATAGGCTTGCCTGCAGATAGCATTTCAAATGGACTCAGCCAGCCGCCTTGTGATTTTATTGGATGTATCATAAGGTCAGAGTGATAATAAAGCTCTCGAAGTTCCTCCCTGTTTATATGACCCTTAAAAAGTACATGTGAATCAAGCTTATTCGCTTTTACGTAGTCCTCACATTGCTCTTTATATTTTTGATCAAATCCACCTCCTGCAAGTATAAGAAGAATATTTGGAATCGTATCCTTTAACTGAGCAATTGCTCGCAAGCTTTCAAGCTGATTTTTAAAAGGAGTGAACATCCCAACATGCAATACTACAAATTTGTTTAAAAAATCTTTATCCCAATTTACATCTTCACCTTTTGAGAAATAATCGTAATCAATGCCATAATGAATTACACAAGGAAGAAATCTATATATATTCATAAATCTTTGTGCGTTGTATTCATCTGAAACAACCGCATGCTTAATATTTTTTTTCAGGAAGACTTTTTCATATAAAAATAATTTATTGTAATAATATTTAATTTTCAAAGAATACTTTTTAAAATCATCATGGCTAATTGTCAGATATAATTCTGGTTCATTACACATCCATACAACTGGTTTAGAGCTTTTCATTGCCGCAACTTCAGTCGGGAAATTATGGGGATTAATTATATCATACTTCCCTTCATGCTTTCTAAGCCCCTTTTTCAAAGCTTTTATCTCGTTTTGGATAACCTTAGTTTCATTCCTCAGCTTATGTTTTTCAATAATTACTTCAGTTTCGGTTAAATCTGACTCTATTTCAGGTATCATGTGTGTGGTTAGAATAGAATTTTTTATTCCATTACGAGTAAGATAGTTGCAAAGACGTACTAAAAGCACCTCACCTCCACCATAAACGTAGAATTTTGGATATATAATTAAAACTTTCATAACTATTTTATTTCTGTTGTCGCTTTATTAGATTAGTAATTTCAAAAAATTGTCACCAACCTCAAGCCGTTGGATGGTTACATTTACTTCAGCTAAACTCACTATAAGTATTTTATTACTTTTATCAATCATCAGTTTTAGTTGGCAATCTGAGCATATCACATAAGGTAACTTCTCAAAAAACAGCACACGCATGGCTTTCTGTACACAAGGCGTCTGGAATAATATATATTATTGAGCTTTGGTTTAAAACCTGGTCTAACGAAGTATAAAAACTCAAAATTATATTTTCTCGATCCAGGTCTTGCTTGTTATTGCACAGGTATAAACTAAAGCAGCTACTTTCGCAATTCTCCCATGCAGAGTGGTATATTTGAAATCCATGTTCTATCCCAAATACTACGATGGAATGCAAATATCGGATGAAGTCCTATAGTTATTTATCCTTATGAACATCCCATATGCCGTTTTTCGCTATTCTATGCTTTGTCCTAAATGCTCTGCAACCAACGCAGAGTGTTGGAACTGGTTTATCCGGATCATTTACCATACTTCTGAATTTCAAATAGTATTCATTTTCCCAGATATTTATAAAATTGTCATTTAAAACATTGCCGAAAGAATACTTTCGTAAATGCGGTCTATTGTTTGACATCATTACTGCACAGCAGGGAAGCACGTACCCCGGCATCATAATATATGGTTCAAGCCAGGCTATGCATTGTTCAATAGGAGGATTGCTAGGCTCCTCAGCATGGCTAAACTGAAACTCAATACCATCTCTCCTTTTCATTAACTCATCAACAATTGATTGAGGTATCTTTTCGATATAATACTTATTTATCTCTTTAAAGTTGAGTAATCCTGTAAATTCCACCATTGTTGAAGAGCCACCCCACTCGGTTTGCGAAGCGATAGAATTAATTAAATCTAAAAATAGGGGAAGTTCATGAACATTTTTATTAATAATTATATAACGAAATGAAAGGTGAGGGAAAGGGGTGTTGTTCCTTTTTTTATATTGAATTATACTTTTGAGATTATTTATTACATTATCATAATTGCAGCCTATCTTAATTGATTCATAAGTCTCCTTAGTCGCAGCGTCCATTGATATATATATTCCATGGATATATGGGAATACCTCCTTTTGCAGTTTTTCAATTGATATATCATCGAGATGATCAACAAGCCATATAGAAGATTTATGTTTTTCCCATAGATATTTTACCATTAGTGGATAATCTTTGTTTAAAAATGAAGATCCCTCACCGGTTAGATTTGCCCAACGAATGACAGGGAACTGATTAATAATATGTTTAAATTCATCGAGCTTTAGATGCCTTTTCACCTGAGCATCCTTTGACCAATAGATATATTCGCATATTATACATTTTTTATTACATACCGTTGTAGTTTCCATTTCTATGTTGCGAGGAATTGGGATCTTGTCAGGATATTTAATTAATTTTCGATGAAGGCCTAGATGAAAGCCCTCACCAGTCGGCACATAAAGCTTAGTGAAAATAAAATTATATAAACTCTTTAGCTGAAAATGTTTCAACAAATACAAATAACTGCTAAAATCTCTAAACGTACGCTTTATATGTAGAGCTTTAATGAATTTATCACCAAAAAGCATACGATTTAAATCTAAAAGTACTACGTCATTTATGATATTATTCTTATTAATCATTCTCTTACCTTCAATATTTTGATTTTCAAATGGTTTGACAGTAATATTTTTCTATCACCTGATTATTGTATAACCTAGCGGAGTTGCAATCAAATGGATGGATGTTACGCCGCCGTCAAAAGAAGAGGGAAACATCGATTAGTTATTGTTATTTTAGAATAGATATTATAAAAGACTTTCTGCTAATTCAATATCATCTTTGGTGTTAATATTAGTATACTTATCGCATATTATAAACGATTTTACTAAATTGCCATCATCAATCGCACATTGTATTAAGTCGGGCAATTCCTTTTCGTTTCGCTCATGATGAATTGGTGTGACATCTATATAATCAAAAATAGCATTCTTGAAAACACAATCGCCAGTGCCCATATAGTTATTTAAAGGATTACGCGGTTTCTCAATAAGACGATGAATTCTATTATTATCATCCTGAATCAGGGTATATGTCCTTTTTATCAAATTTTTATCATCTACCCACAAGATACCGCATAAAACAAAAACCTCACCCTTATTAAATTCCTCGAGCATTTCTCTATGCCTTGGATTTAATAAAATTTCATCTCCCAATAATAACATAAAATCATCGCCATCAATTGTATCTTTAGCGCATTCAATCGCGTGAACCAATCCCTTCTGCTCCCATTGAATAACATACTTAAGCTTTTTGGTTTTATATCTATTGCCATAAACATTTATTATCTCTTCTGCTCTGTATCCTACAACGATAACGATCTCATCAACATCGGTATTTACTGCATAATCCAAACTAAATTCAATTACATGTCTGCCGTTGACCTTGATCATGCATTTATTTTTATTAGCAGAAAGTTCATCAAGCCTTTTGCCTCTACCTCCAACCAATAACAGGGCTTTCATAATAATATCTACTCCATGAATGGCGTTCCTGCAAAAAGTCAATTTTTATAATATCGATACTGATTACTGTCAATTACAGGCGATTATAGCCAAATATGGAACACAAAATTTTGTCAAAAGTAATTTTTGCAGTAGCGCCATGAATGTGTTATAATATCTTCAGTTAGTATCCTGTTAATACGGATTAATCGCTATTTAATTGAGACAAGTCGGTTCTCCATAATAAACCGGCGATAATAATTATTTATAAGCACATATTATAATGCGACCAAACAAATGCAACCTAAAATTAATTAGTGTTTTTATAGATGTTTTTAAACCAGCGGGAGTTTTATGCAAAATTTCAATTTTATTAAAACCAACATCCTTTAGCATTCCTTTCAAACTCTTTGTGTTGGGTATAAACCAATTCGTTGGGTCCTGATTATAGCTATCACCTTCAGTGTAGTATAAATAAGGGCCTGTGGCAAAGGTATTTAACCATTCTGTTTCAACAATTAAAAAATCCTTAGTTACTTCAGATATCTTTTCTAGAGCTAATAGTGGGTGTTGTAAATGATATAAAACTCCCAGAAACAAAACTATATCAAAGGTACCTATTTTTTCTTTTGTTATATCATATACATCTAAATTAAGAAATTGAACTTTGGAATTTAATATTGCTTTACAAGTTTCAAATCCCATGTTTCCTATATTTGCGTATTCTTTCTCATCCGGCCTCTGCATTCTTTCACAATTATCTATAGCAAGGACCTCCGCCCCCCTTTTCTCGCATTCAAAGCTATAAAATCCATCCCAAGTACCAATATCCAAAACACGTTTACCACTTAAATCAAGCGGAAGGTTTAGCTTTTCAAATGTCAATAAATTATCCATAACCTTCCCGGGAGTGACGATACCATGGGGCAGAGGTATTGAATGTCCCCAGAAAGGCACTTGGGAGATTTTTTCTTCAATTTCTTCTTTTGTTAACATGCATTTACATTCTCATTATGATTTGATATAGCTTATCTGAAAGTCCCAATGAGGCTTACTTGAAGTATGTTTGTGCATTATCCTTCACAGTACTTAAGATGACTACTCAGATATCTTTTGGAATATTATACGGTTTTCTTTTATCCAATCAACAAGCATCTGTATACCTTGTTCAGGCATAATCTTAGGCTCCCAGTTAAGTTCTTTTTTCGCTTTTGTAATATCGCAGATAAAATATCGCAGGTCTCCATGTCTATCAGGTTCAAATTTAACGTCTGGTTTCTTTTTATTAGTCTTTTCTAATATATCCACACATTCGAGCAGAGATATTGCAGTTTCCTCACCACCACCAATATTGTAAATCCCTGGGGTTTGCTTTTTATAGAATGCATCAAAGGCCTTGCATATATCTGTTGCATATATTATATCACGCACCTGCTTGCCTGTACCGTAAATTGTTAATGGCCAACCAAGAATGCTTCTTATTGCAAAGTTCGCCACCCAACCGTGATCTTCACCTCCAAACTGCCTTGTCCCGTATATTCCGGTAAGGCGAAAGCTTGCAACCTTTAGATTATATGTATCAATATAAACCCTTGCATATATATCACCTGATGCTTTTGATGCATGAAGGGGGGTTATTATGCCTTCCAGTGTTGGGTGGTTTTCATCAATTCCAATTGGTTCTCTAACATATTTATTATCTTTTTCAGTCAATGTCTCATTTATCTTATTACCGTAAACATGTATTGTCGCGCAGATGGCGACTGGTATTTTCATTTTCCTTGCAGTTTCAAGAACATTAAATGTACCCATTACATTCGTTGTGATATCCAACTCAGGATCTTCCCAGCTTATTGTCATTGCAGGTTGTGCAGCAGTATGAATGATGTAATCACAACCCTGAGAATAATCCATTAACTCTTCAGCATTTCTGACATCCGCTTTAACAGTTTTAACCCCAATGCTATTTAAAAAGTCCCAATTATAATTTCTTGCAACCTCTTCTGCAAATCCTGTACGTTTTAGTTCATGTTTAGTCATATTGTCATAAGAAATAACCTCATCGCCCTTCTTTGTATAGAATTCACAAACATGTGATCCCAAAAATCCACATCCGCCTGTAACTAGAACTTTCATCCTACTCCTCATATAATTATCTACTATAAAGTTTTCCTCATTTATATATTATATATACAATATTTTCGAAAATAGTCCTCCTCACCTCTCGTTGGAAAAGGATATTTTTCTATATCTTTCGCAATAGTCATTAGACTTCTAAAATTACATGTCAAGAATAAAATTTATTATTGCCAAATTCGTTAATACAACTCAATAAAAGTATAGTATCCTCCACCGTCAGCGGGGGATTCAATAACAACAAGTCTTCGTTCCACTCTTTTTAGGAATGATTGAAGCCGCCGCCTTTGGCAGTAGTGACTGGTTGATGAAAAATTCGAGAATTTTATTAGATGAAAAATTGCATTAAGGTTATTATTTTATGAGTTTTAGTTCTATTACATTCTTATTCTATTTCTTTCCATTGTTTATTTTAATATATAATAAAGCTCCTAAAAGATATAGAAATATGATAATACTCTTAGCCAGCTACTTATTCTATATATGGAGTTCCCCGCAGGGTGCAATCGTTTTATTTATCACAACAGTTATCGATTTTATATTAGTAAAATATCTCTATAATTCGAGAACAAAAATCAAGCAGAATATCATTTTAGCTCTATCTGTGATTGGGAATATCACAGTTTTAATATATTTTAAATATTCTAATTTTTTTATATATGAAATTAATAAAATACTAGAAACATTTCACTTTAATCCCCTGGTATGGGAGAATGTAATTTTTCCAATCGGAGTATCATTCTTTACATTTCATAAAATAAGTTATGTGATTGATGTTTATTCTGGTAAAGCAGAGCCAAGTGATAATTTTTTAAACTATGCGATGTATATTGCCTTGTTCCCAAAGCTATTGATGGGGCCAATAATTCGATATCATAATATTGCTACTCAACTAAAAGGTCATGATAATAGTATTGATGACATTTTTGATGGGCTATTTCGGTTTTGTGTTGGATTTGCAAAAAAAGTGTTAATTGCTGATGTATTGGCCGAAGTAGCGGATAAGGTTTTTCAGCTTGATTTTTCTTCAATCACTGTTGGATATGCATGGTTAGGTATGACATGTTATACTTTTCAGATATATTTTGATTTTGCAGGTTATTCTGATATGGCAATCGGTATTGGCAAAATACTCGGTTTTACATTTCAGGAGAACTTCAACAGGCCATACATTTCACAAAACTTTTCTGAATTTTGGAGACGCTGGCATATATCCCTCTCAAATTGGTTTAAAGAATATCTGTATATCCCACTAGGTGGGAATAGGGTCTCCAAATTCAGAAACTATCTAAATCTATGGGTAGTTTTTCTGATATCAGGTTTGTGGCATGGCGCCAACTGGACATTTATAGTCTGGGGTATCTATCACGGTTTTTTCCTTTTTATTGATAAGATAGCCCATTCTTGTAATTTTTCGAAATTTCGATGCGTTAAAATGTTTTGGGGAGAAAGGTTTAAATGGCTAAGCAAGGTTATCAATATATCCTTAACATTTATTCTAGTTATGATCGGGTGGGTTATTTTTCGTTCAGATAATATTACTTTTGCATTTCAATATCTGCAAAGAATTTTTGATTTCACAAATATAAATCAGATATCAACAAATGTAATGCTTGATGATCTGATCAATAATAGAAATATTTTTACATTATTTATAGCCTCATTTATAAGCTTTTTCCCTGATTCAGGTGTAACCAAACTCCAGGGAAAATTTAAAAATAGGATTAATGAATTACAGACTTTTTGGATAAAACAGTGTATAATAATCATTCTATTTGTGCTTTCCTTTGCTTCATTGCTTAACAAAAGCTTTAAACCATTTATTTATTTTAGGTTTTAATAAACGTGAATCGAACTAAAAATATTTCAATAATAATACTTTTTTTCTACTCTTTATACTTAACAGTAACATTATCACTAACAGTAGTTAAGGGATTGGAATGGACTAGAGGTATGAAATTATCTGGAGTTGAGAAGACTACTAAATTTCCATCATTATCAATAGGTCGTTTTTTCACAGGACAATTTCAAAGGGATATTGAAAAATGGTTGTCATACAATATTGGGTTAAGGGCGGCTTTTATAAGAATTGATAATCAAATAAATTATAGTTTTTTTAATTATGTTAGTGCAACACCTTCGATTATTATTGGAAAAGATAAATGGCTTTACTCAACACCCTATATTGATAACTATTATAATAGAGATATAGTGCCAATTTGTGAATTGGAGAAAAAAGCAATTAATATAACAAAATTACAAAAATTGTTGAAATCAAAAGATATCGGTTTTTTATTAATAATCACACCAAATAAAGCCAGCATCTACCCTGAGTATATTCCCGAGTATATAAAGAAGAAATATATAGCTGAAAAGAACGTTAGAAAGAAAAGCAATTATGAGAATATAATTTCATTATTTAATAAATATAAAATAAACTATCTCGATGGGCATAGTTTTTTTATTGAACTAAAAAAGAAAAGCCCATATCCCTTATTCCCCAAAAGTGGTATTCATTGGAGCTACTATTCTGCATATTTCTTTACAGATAAATTTATTTCGACATTAGAGAGGATAATTAATAAAAAATTAACATCTATAAACTTTAAAGATATTGAAATTACCAAGATTCCTTTTGGTTCAGATAATGACATTGCAGAACTGACGAACATAATATTTACTAAATCGTTATACGACAGATATCAATATCCAAAAATTTCATGCCGCAATAATAATGGGAAATTGTTTAAACCTAAGCTGTTATTTGTTGGTGGTAGTTTTCTGAGGAATATTTTTTACTATCTAAATACATGCGATGTATATTCGCAATGCAATTTATATTTTTATTATAACTTAAACAGGACATTACCTCAGCAAACAGATGAAGTAATCGACAAAAAGAATTTGAATTTGTATATGGAAATGTTAAAAAATAATATTATTATAATTGAAGCTAATGAACAAGTTATAAATAACATTGGTTTTGGATTTGTTGAGGACGCGCTTAAGGCTTTTAATAAAAAATAGTGCCCTATTTTCTTATTGACTGCTTAAGATCTATTCTTCAGTATAGTGTTATTGTTAAGTAAATTTTTTTGTCAATTCAACTATGCTGGAAACAAAAAGCAATTTGATAGAAAAAAAATTGGATCTATTCCTCACTACTATAACACCGGAAACTGCTCCTACGGATGCAGAAGATTCGGGATGAATTGTCCTCATTCAAAAGACGCCTGAGTAGTCACGAAATAACAATGAATATTGTAATAATATAATTCAGCATATCGGAATTTGAAGTTTTTATTTTTTCATTAATTATCCCTTTGCGGTTGTGTCACTTATTTATCGGATAAAAAAATATTATATCTATGAATATAAAAATATGAGGAAAACAATTAACCGATTATCTATTACAAAAATAATTTGTATATATTTATTCATATTTATATCAAGCTTAATAATTTTAACATATGTTATGGAATTATGGCAAATCAATTTAAATATTCCATTTCGATACAGCAATGATTACTTTTTATTCGCTGAATGGATTAAAGGAATGATTGATAATGGCTGGTATTTGCATAATGATTTTGTAGGGATGCCATTTGGTCAGGATGTATATGATTTTCCACAGTCTGATAATCTGCATTTTTTATTGATAAAACTGATCTCATTTTTTTTTGATGATGTTTTCATCGCGATAAATTTATTTTTTATATTTACATTTCCTTTGATCGCTGCTGCATCGTTTTATGTTTTCAGAAAGTTTAATTTTTCATTTCTGCTGTCTTTTGTCGGCGCAATCCTTTATACTTTTCTTCCTTATCATCTCTTTAGAAATATAGACCACATTTTTCTATCAGCCTATTACTTGGTGCCGCTAACGATAATGGTGATACTATGGATATTTTCAGGTGAATTGACATTAGTTAAACCAAAAGAAGGTGGAAAAGGATTTTACTTAAGTATAAATCCTAAAGCTATTTTTAGCATTGTAATATGTATATTAGTTGCTACTTCAGGAATATATTATGCTTTTTTTGCTTGTTTCTTTCTTTTAATTGCAGGAACAGCAAGTTATTTTATGGGAAAGAGGTCACCTTCTTTAATCTCTGCAGTTATTCTTATAGTAACAATTACCTGCACAGGTTTAATAAACATTTCTCCAACTTTTATTTATCAGATAAAAAATGGGATTAACAGTGAAGTGCCAAACAGACATTATGGTGGCACTGAAAAATTTGCATTAAAAATATTTCAGATGTTTCTTCCTGTAACCGGACATAGGGTAGACTTATTAGCAGATGTTAAGAACATATATAATGAGAAAGCGCTTATGGTAAATGAAAATGATTGTGCCACATTGGGAGTAATTGGATTTGCAGGATTTATTATATTAATTGCCTTTTTATTGTTTTATCAAAGGAATATTTTAATGGAAAAAGAGAGAATAAAATTATTGAACCATTTAAGCATCTTAAATATCTCTGCGGTTTTACTAGCAACAGTTGGTGGTTTTTGTTCAATAATTTCTCCCCTTGTTGCTTATAGAATTCGTGCATATAATAGAATTAGTGTGTACATTGCTTTTTTTTCATTTATTGCTATACTTGTTCTAATTGAAATTTTGTATAAAAAATATCTTGATGAAAAGTACTATATAAAACTCCCAATCGGTAAGGGGTATAAAAGGATAAATTTATCGAAATTTTTTTTAAACATTTTTGCTATTCTAATACTACTTTTGGGTTTATTTGATCAATCAAGTTTATATTTTATTCATAAACAAGATAAGTACAAATCAGCTTATGAACACGATAAGGAATTTATTCAGAGAATTGAAAAATCAATCCCTGAAAATTCCATGATTTTTCAATTGCCCTACGACTCTTATCCTGGAACTTCAACAGTTCATAATATGGAACATTATGATCATTTTAGATGTTACTTGCATTCAAAAACCTTGCGATGGAGTTATGGAGTAATAAAGGGTAGGAAAGATGATGCATGGCAAAAATCAATTGCATCAAAACCTGTAAAAGAAATGATTAAAATTTTATCTAAAACCGGATTTAATGGAATATATCTTAACAGAAATGGATATATTGACAATGGTATGAAGATAATAAGTGAGATAAAAAATGTTCTTAAGGATAGACCAATTTATAGTAAAAATAACCAGCTTCTTTTTTTTAGTATGATTGATTATAACGTAAGCACTCAATAATAATGAATATGGAAGAAGAAAAGAAGAAGCACTAAGTGCGAGGGAAATACTTCCCATTTTGATTGTAGCTATACTGGATTATTATAATATTCCACATAATTATACTACTATTCTTTATAGCAATATAATTCACTTAATAGCTTGTTTGATAATCCTGCTAGTCTTGCCATCTATACCTGACTTCGTATATTTATCATATAAATTTCTAAATCACAAAATACCTGGATATATGAGGGTTATGTGATATAAAAATATGTTCTTTCAATATATTACTATTATAACAATCAGGAATAGTTGGTAGGTTTAACTGAAATACGCACTATCTATTAAAATTACTCCACTTTTTAAAATACTACTGATAATAAATGTATTGACAGAATTCACACCAATCCCTAATCTACAAAATCATTAGAACTATGAAAATATAATTATGAAATCTAAATATTATTAAGGAGATAGAAATGAAAATATTGGGAATCCTGTTATTGGTTGTTAGTATTATCTTTATATCAACTGATAAATCATACTCAAGGGCGATGGGGGTAAAAGGTGGATATGCTAAAATGATGGATGATTACTCTGATCTAGAATTCGATGATACTTGGACATTGGGTATCCTCTTTGATTTAGGAACATTTATATTCAATTCTCTTAGGTTTAGACCAAGTATAGATTATGTTGAGATGGCAATAGATGATACGGAATTATTTGATGTTTACGCCTTCCACATCGACTGGTACTGGTTTTTTTTGAAAAAAAGCACTGTATCGCCATTCCTTGGATTTGGACCTGCATTAAACTATCTTGATTACGAAGATGACACCACAACTGATGAGGACTCTGATGCTGGAATTGAGGGATTCGGTGGTATTGAATTTGATATAAACGGACCACTTTCCATGATTTTTGAAGTCAGATTTTTATTTCACGATATAGCTGACAGAGATAAAACAATGCTAAAGCTGACTTTTGGTCTATTATATAGTTTTTAATCGAGGGACTCATTTTATACTGCTACAAGTAATAGTATAAAATGAGAAACAAATTTTATTAATAATAATAAGGATAAATACTTAGTAGATAATGTAAGTTACAGTCTATCAAATCCCCTCAGACTAGACCTATACTTTTTATATATTATACAATAGAGAACAATACTATAATAGTAATTAATTCTATACAATATTCTAGCCTATTATATTCAATTATTTGTTTGCTACCACCTCTACTTATCTGAGTTATATAGAAATTAATTTTTTATTAGTATAAAAACGTTGACTATTATTAACAAATAATAATCACAAAATTTATATAATTCCATACACAGGGCGAATAGGAAAATGATCAAAAAGTATCTTCTATGGATAATAGCAATTGCATATTTGCTCAATCCTTTTGATATTGTGCCAGATTTCTTATTAGGTGCTGGATGGATAGATGACCTCTCAATAATAGCTTTAGTTGTATGGTGGATATCCAGAATGAAACGAATTCACAAAACTGGAAGGGCTTCATCGTACTCATATAGAAAGGAGCAACAATCAACCGATAATAAGAGATATCCGGATGATGACCCTTACAAGATACTTGGAATTAAACAAGGAGCCTCAAAGGAAGAGATTAGATCAGCATATAACAGATTGATAGTACAATATCACCCAGATAAAGTTCAACACCTTGGGCAAGAATTTCAGGAGATGGCCCACAACAAATTTATTTCCATTCAGAAAGCCTACGAAACCCTCTTAAGATAATTTTTCTATACAAAAAAATATTTCATACACTCTCTACATAACCAAGGTCAGGGAAATAATCTCTTGAAAAGTTATATAATGCTCATCTCATAGAAAATAGATACCACATAGTTAGCTACAATAAATGAAACAGTATTCGTATACTTAATAATACAGTCCCTTAGAAATCCTGTTACAATAACACTACAATACAATATTACACTAAAATTAATTCCTCTCCATCTATTATTTAGAATTAAGTATCAATGGCATTCCAGTAGCCTTGGGGTTCGTTGGCATTATAACAAATGTTGTATTCTTCGAGTTTACTAATTCCTTATATGCCGCTATCGCCTCGTGTTGAAGATAATTGGGTGTCAGGGTTCTATTTATTATTGACTGAGCCTGTGCAATCCCCTTTGCCTCCTCTACTTTTATCTCTGCATCCTTTATTGCCTTCAACTTCTTATATTCAGCCGCCTCTGCGTCCTGTTGAGCCTTTATCTTCATCTGAACCGCACTCTCAATATTTTCAGGGAGTTTTATATCCCTCAACATTACATTATCAAGCAACACATATTTTTTTGCTAACTCCATCTTTGCATCTTCAAAAATTTTCTTTGATATATCGGTTCTCTCAACATAAAGCTGTTTTACAGTATACTGTGAAACTGTATTTCTGATTGTAGTCCTTAAAGCTGGGAAGATAATGTTCTCTGCCAAAGCTGTAACATCAGCCGCAATTTCCTTATATATTCTATCAATACTTCCAGTATCCACCTTATACCATGTAGTAGTATCAATCCTTACACTCATCCCATCTTCGGTTCTAACCTCAATAACTGTAGTATGTTCCCTAATTCTCTTAGGATATGCATGAATGGTTGCCCACGGTCTCTTCGCATGTACTCCAGGTGAATCAATAGTAGAGTAGAGTTTACCAAATTGTACAAGTACAACCGCCTCGCCTTCATCAACTGTGAACAAAAAGGAATATATTAATATGAATAAACCTATAATTACACCAGCTAATCCTGCAAATTTGCCAAACTCCTTATTGATACCAAATCCTTCCATAATTTGGCCCCCGGCACCTTTGGAATATGCAATAACTAATCCTAAAATAATTATTATTATTGATATTATAAATAGTCCCATAGCATTTCACCTCTCTTTAATTGAATTAATTATTTTTTAGTAAGGTTAAATCGAAGCAAGGGGTTGTCAAGACAAATCTAATAAAACGATAATAAAAGGAATATTCATGTAGTTAATAGATAGATTTCCCTAATTCCCCAAAAGTAATAATCCTTTTTTTCTTACTAAGCTTTACCACACCAAGGGTGGATTGAAAATTTTCAATATTTACTTGAACAAAATCATCAGCATTTGAAAATTCCATCCTCATAGATTACCCTTTTCTCCCCTGAAGTAAGGGAAGCGGTTACCGTCTTTTTCTCAGTATTTACCAAATCCCAATGTAGTGCCGAATCATTAAATCCCAATTTATCCTTTCCATCTTTTTTAAGCATTGATGCATCCCCATCGTATGTATCCAAATAGGATGAGCCTAGAGCGAGATGACAGTTCCCAAAATTACCCCCGTAATTTTCATCATAGAGGGTGCTAGCCATAAATTTATTTATCTTGGAAAATCTTTTATCAGTGAGTGAAAATTCCCCTACCCTGCTTGCTCCAATATCTATTGATAACTGCTTTGAGATAAAATCTTTCCCTTTAGCAGCCTCAACCTTAAACGCTACACCCCTTCTAAACTCAATACGCACATTCTCAACATAATTTCCACTGCGAAAAGATGGCTGATTGGCAAAATATACACCCTCTGTCCCTCTCCAGTCCGGAGAAAGAAAAATTTCAAAACTTGGTATATTATGACCCGAAATTCCAATCCATTTCCTCTTTTTTCCCGGTTTTATTATTAGATTTATGTTTTCTGACTGAATATGAAAATATTCAACATCCAAGCTATTCATTCTTTTTTTGATTGCAGCAGCATCCTTATAAATCTTTTCCCATTCACCAACAGGATCGTCTTTATCCAGATAACAAGCCCTAATGATTTGATCAGAGTACCTCTTCATAGATAGCCCAGCATGCTTTGCTAACTCAGATGTTGGCAGCATACAAAGAGTCCATCCGAAGGTGCCCTCTGCCTCTCTCTTTTCCAGTATGTCACGCAAGGGCTTTCTAGCTAAGATCGCCTTCCCTATCCTTTTCGGATCTATATGGCTGAGATGTGTTAATGACTCTGGGGCATGAAGAAATATACTCCCATTTATACTCTTATATAATTCCTTCTCACTTGGCGCTTGAAAAACAAGCTGATTATTATTGGCCCTCTCAAAAAAATTTCGCTCCATTCTTGATGTCAATCCCATCCGTAGAACAGGATTCATCCCCATTTCAAGAAATCTTGCATGCATGATTTCAGATAACTCAATTGAACCCCTCTCATAACGAATTAAAATAATATCATTCTTTTTAAAATTACCACTCCTCGCGGTTTTCAGAGCCCATAGGAGAACATCTGAATACCTTTCCATTTGTACCTCTGTTAACATCGTTTTCCCTCTTATTTCTTCTTCAGAATTCACTCTGCAGTTCAATAAAGAGACTAAAGAAATAGGATGTTTGCAATAAGCCAAATCTGTTGAATCTGCTGAATGTAAAATACAAAAGCTAACGCTATAACCAAGCTACTGACAAAATAAAATTAACCAATAAGACTAATTGATCCGGACGACTATCCATAAACTCTAGCTATTATCATTGATTAGACCTTTAACATCCTCCATTTGGATCATACCAAGCTCTCGAAAATCCCTCGGAGGATTCTTCTGCTCAGCTCCCAACACGAGTTCAATCGCATTGTTTGTACAGCTTGAAACACAAACCCCACATCCTATACAGCGATCTATATCCATATGTACCATATACTCACTATCATAATAAATAGCATCCATCTGGCAACGTTCTATACAATAGCCACAACCTACACAATTATTTTTTTCAATCCTGGCAAGATAATTACTCGTTGCAGCCATAGAAGGAATATTAGATGATTTAATAGATCGAAGAATTCCGCAGCAACAGATACAGCAATTGCATATAAAATCGATGCGGTCACGAGTGTTATTTGATGTATGAATGAGTCCTGCTTCCTCGCTTCTCTCAAGAACTTGCCGCGCCTCATCACGACTAATCGCTCTCCCGAATCCTCTCTGCACTACGAAACGCGCAAAGGATCCGAACTGTAGACAAACATCATCAGGATGCTGGCAACCCTTTTCTAAGAGTCTCTTTTCATGGCGGCAGTAACATGTAGAGAGCGAGATAGTATCAGCTTCATCTATATACCGATTAGCCATTTCAAATGGGAATATTTCGACATCCGCTTTAATAGTCTTCTCAACTGGAATCACTCTAGCGAATGGTGTTATCTTAATCTTATCTGTGATCACCCGCTCCTGTGCATGGGAATAATCATCAAAAAGCCTAGCCAATTCTCGACTTCTATCATCAACCTCCCCCCGCATAAACTGAAGCTCAAATATACCCGGGATAACCTGAATGATCTTGTACCATTTATCCTCCCCTCGCTGACTGCAGTATATTACACCCTTATCAGCCATTCCATCCAGAATTTTAGCTATCCTTTTGGGATTCTCCTTCATCCGCTGAGCTACATTCTCCGGAGGTTCTGGAGCCATTGGCGATAGGTTAACAGCTACTCGTGCTTCCTCTTCTGTAAAAAGAGCTTTGAGTAATCTATATAATTCAGGGCAGGAATAAAGACCAAAGCTTATTGTACCAAGATGCATGATAAGATCTTCATAAATACCTTCAGTCATTATAATCCTCACATTTTCACTGAATCAATTTATATAATTATAATCCATTCCATATCTATTTTTATTATTAACAATTCAGTAGAGATCATGAACATTCACCAACTTCATTGAATTACAAATACCATTACCTACTCTAGGCTAGATAAGTCATATCACTTCAAAAGTCAAGAGAAACAATTTAAAATATACAATTTGGACTTGAATTTCATCCCTTACCCTTATGCAAGAATTGCTTTAACATCTAAAGCAACACAAAAACTATTATCAATATTTATGTTTCACAAAATGATAAATTACCTTTTTTGGTTGATTTTTATTAAACCCATATTATAAGAGTAAAAAAACAGGAATAATATAAATTCTGAATATACTAATCCAATAACGCAAATTAAAGCTACTTATATGTTTCGTCTGTTTATTATTCATGTTTTAACTATAATTGAAAAGAGGCTTATCTAATTTTGAGTTGAGAAATGCATAGGGGAATATGAGTGAGAATAATATCAATCTCCAATAATAAGGGCGGAGTAGGCAAGACCACCAGCACCGTTAACATTGCAGCGGGGCTGCAATTGCAGGGGAAACGAGTTCTTGTGATTGATATTGATCCTCAAGCTCAGTCCACCTATCACTTTGGCATTAAATCTAAGGAATTAAAATATAGCATCTTTGATGTAATCAAGGGCGATATATCCTTTGAAGAGACACTGATTGACCGATATGGACTTCATATCCTACCATCCTGTTTAGAGCTTAGAGGAATTGAATTTCTACCAATTCCCGCAAAAGAGTACTTGCTCAAGGACTCACTGGAAGACCTGCAGGGTTATGATTATGTATTGATTGACTGTCCTCCATCGCTTGGAACCTTAACCCTTAACTCCCTCTGTTATGCTAAAGAGATATTTATTCCTGTACAACTTCAATTCCTGCCCTTTCATGGTATGTACAATCTATTTGAAGCAGTGCAGCTTGTAAAAAAGAGGCTAAATAAGAATATTGAGGTTACTGGCATCATCGGAACGATGTACAATGCCAGAAAGATTATTAACCGAGAGGTAATAGATGAAATAAAAGAACGCTTTCCTGGTAAACTTTTTGATACGGTTATCAGGGAGAATGTTTCTCTACAGGAAGCCCCGAGTTGGGGACAAACAATATATGAGTATAAAACTGATAGTAATGGGGCTATTGATTATATGAACCTAACAAGAGAAATATTAAAACAACAAGAGAAGAATTGACATCTCAATGATTATATAAATTACACTAACTTCCCACCATAGACCTACAGAGTTATCCGATAGCAAAAGACCTAATCAACAAAATAATGCAGACCAGACACATCTCTCATAAACTTATATTTGTTAAGTTCTTTGAATTCATTCACGAGAATTTCATTCGTCCTTGCCAATCGCAAGGCCAGAATATGAACCATTTTAGCAGCAAATGTGGGATTCACCATAAGGAACGCCTTTAATTGCTTAATATTATCAATATATGCAAGCTTTACATCCCCATCGGCAGTTGCGGTTGCACTCCTGGGTGTATTATTAAAGAGTGACATTTCTCCAAAGAAATCACCCCTCTTCAAATTTGCCACTATAATCGATTCATCCCCATCAGATAGTGATATCTTTACATTCCCTTCTAAAATTATATACATCCGTTTATCCAGTCTTCCTTCTCTAATAATCCTCTCACCTTTCTGAAAATACATTATTTTCTTGGGCATTGCTCCACTCTTACTCACACGCAAATGAAAATTCCTCTTGATATGAATCTACTATATTTATTATCCCTTGAAATTTATCTGTTATTATAATAATAACACTGCAATTGACTGGCATTAGTCAAAATGTATCTCGCTTCAATCAATCAATGCAATCCAAAAGGGTGTATAGATCATCCCCATCTTCAGGATATTCAGACGTCAGGAATGTTATTAAAAGCTGCATCTCCTTCTTCTTAAATCCTTTAGTAATCTCATTTCTTATCACATTTGCAAAGGGGATAGCATATTTCTTATCCTTGCCAGGAAGGACTATGAGAATTTTATGTCTTGCCAATCTTACAGAAAAATCATCCTCTCCCAATCTGCTCTTTATAACCTCAATTAGGCTATCTATCATTTTTTTTGCTTCATTATATCCAAAAACATTATGATAACGCTTAAAATTCTTTATTGAAAAGAGGACAAGTGTTAAGGGTATTTGCAGATCCTTTGCTTTTTGCAATTCTTGATTAATTCTTTTCAGTAAAATCTCTACATTATCAACATACATACTTTCATGAATATCATAACTCCTAATATTCAGGATGTAGTGGAAGATTATCTTTGAAAACCTAGATAACTTTTTTTCAATCTCGCAATCCCTATTTTTATCCAAGATATCAAATATGGTAATAAATCCTATCAGATGAATGCCAATCTTAAAAGGGTATATCCACAGGATTGACATCTTTTTTAATCGACTCTCACCAAAAAGATTATGAATATCCTTTAATCTATCAAAATCCTTTAGTCTTTCATTATGTCTAATTTTTTGCACATATTCAATAAATGGATTATCACCCTTTATCCTAAAATTTGATTCATTTAACGACAGAAGATCTTCCCTCTCAACAATAATTGGCACATAATCTTCATCCCTTTCATCTTTAATAAAAACTCCAAAACACACAATACTCAATTTTTCAAACTCACTGATAACAATCTCTTCCAATTCCTTTATACTGTTAACATTAACGACTTTTTCATGAAAATTGTCAATATATTGTATAACATCTATATCATTCTTATAGATTGCATTTTGACTTACTAAGTCCTCGATTACATTCATTCTGGATAATGCAATTGCTGAGGAGTTACATACAGAGAGTATAAAATCTCTCTCTCCTTCTGTATAATCGAGGGTATTCAACTTCTCTCCAACGATAAGAGTGCCATATAGGTTATCATTATCAACTATAGGCACCAGTAACCTTGCATCTATTGAGGTTAACTGATAATATAACTCTCTGAATTCTACATTATCCTTATACTCTTCAATATCCACAATTCCTCTTCTCAATTCATTCACTATGCCTTCTGTAAAATCAAAGGCAACATTCTCTTCATTTGGTTTTATTCCCTTTGAACATGTTAGAGTCCACCTTTTCTCATCATTCAGGTCTATTGAAATAATTGAAGAGGAAGAAATAGCAATCTGTCCCATTACTAAGAATAAAATCAAATCAAACAGTTCTCTTCTGCTTCCCATTTTTTCAATTTCTTTCTGGAACTCGTATAATGCTTGATAATCCCTATAGCATGTGGGAGGACTCTTCGCCCCTGCATCAATATCGTCAAAGGCTACACCTGAATCCATTGTATCGGGATAGACCGCTTCTGACAATTCACCTGCAATTATAGACTCTTCCTTCAATATATCATCAAGACCAACATCAACATCTCTATCAATATCGATCTTATCGCTTTCTACATCATCTGCCCCTTCAGTAACACCCTCCTTCATATCCGCAATTATGGGTTCATCCTCAGGACCTAAAGGTTTAAAATCATCCTCTTTGATCCCTCCATCTGTTTTTGAATTAACAATTCCTTCCTCAACAGAAGAATCAATGACACTCTCCTGTTTTTTCGATTTCTGTTCGTTCAAAGCCTCCTTTAAAGATTGATCATCATCATCTGGCAATTGAAAGAGTTCATCATCTATCCCTGTTTTCACTTCTTCGATTTCAGATAGCGTTTTACCATTTTCCTCTTGGGATGCTGTTATAGGATCGCTCTCAAACCCAACATCTAATGAATCCTCGTCATTTATTAAAAATTCATCGCCTCCATTTATGTCCTCTCTATTACCAAAATCAATTGAATCATTCAATCCGTTGTTATTATGAATCATCTCGTCTTCGACGAAATTTGTCTCAGTAGGTAAATTATTATTGTCAGCTAGTGTTTCCGCACCAACGCTGTTCATATCCTTCTTATATTGCATCGCTTTTTCTAATAAACCCATCACTTAACCATCAGAATCTTCTAATGCTTTTTTATATAGCTCATAATACTCAGATTTGGCAAAATTCTCTATTACATTCTCGGGCAATTTCTCTAAAAGTCCATTTAGGTATTTCAATAACTTTTTCATCTCTTTTTGATCTAGCTCCTGTCGCTCATCCTTTTCGGAAACTTCTTCAATTATTATAATATCATCGCTTATATCAGCTATATCCTCTGTATCACCCACCCTCTTCCTAGACTTTCTCTCCAATCTTCTAATGATCTCCTTTACGTCCTCCTCAACAACTAATGCGCTTGATGATAACAAATCAACTTCAATGCTTCTTTTCTCTTCGCCTATTAAACTCTTATCCATTGGAAGTAGATATGTGCATTCCCTAAAGGGAACATCGTCTCTTTTAGTCTCACCTGATACAGCCGTTAGGGTATTGGCAAGTTTATAATGATCATTCACTCCATTTCCATTTTCATATATCTTGTCTTCAATTACATCCATCTCATCAAGTTTAAGACCTAATAATTCTGACATGGAATCAATCCCCTTATCCTCAACCTCATCATCGTCCCCCTTATCCTCCTTGATATAATCCCCAAATCCCTTTCCTGTAAATGAACGATCAATATAGTCTATTTCTTCATCTTTCATTACAAATTTTTCCCCTGTATCATTAAACATATCTTCACTATCAGGGGTAATATCACTTGTTATACCACCAAGACCTCTAAGATTCTCCTGTGCATCTGTCTCAGTTAGAATTATTGCTTCACCCTCCGCTATTTCTACAATCCCAGTACTTATCTTTTCTAACTCGTCATCCTCAAATATAGACTCACTCTCCTCATCCTCTACCATCACCTCATCATCAATTATATATAAATTATCTTCAGTTTTATCAATATTTAACGATCCCGTAGGCAAATCAAATGATTCATTTCCCTCATCATCATGTAATTCTAATCTATCATTGACAATAGGCTCTTCCATATCCCCCACAGATAAATCCATTTCACCCTCTTGGTTTTCTTCAACTGATTCAATAATTTCTGTACCCTCTTTCACCTCTTTCTTATTTAATTCCTCAGGAGTATCATCTATCACTATTATACTTTCATCTTGTATTTCTTCTATAATTGATTGGTTCTCATTTCCTTTTAAATCCATACCATTGGAGTTAGCAACCTCCTCTAAGATCATTTGATCAATCTCTTCATGTTTCACTGATACCTTTTTTGATTTTTCTAAATCTGTCATTCTCTCCTCACTCTTCCCAACCACATCCTTCTCTTCAACATATCCATCCGTAATTACATCATCTTTAAGTTCTTCATTAGTAGTATTAAGTATCGGCATAAGATCTAATTCATCTAACTCTTTGATAAACTCATCCTCAGTTGTAAATTGAAAATCCTCATTTGCAATCTCTTCAGCCTCCTTTAAATTAACCATACTAAGTTCAGACATGTTAAAATCTTCTGGTAATTTATCTAATACACAATTGGGCACCTCTAGGGTAATCGTATTTTTGTTCTTATTATTTAGTGTTTCATTCAAATTGACACTATTTTTATTCCCCTGTTTCGCTTCCTCATAATTATTTTGTTCAATTTCTTTTGACGAGGAATAAGAATCATCCAGCTCTGGATCATTTATGATGTTCTCTAACTCATCTGTAGATAAAGTAATTGTCTCATCTTCTGACAATACCTCAGTATCTTTGACATCTTCAATTGACCTATCAGCAAATGCAACTGCTGCAAAATTCTCTTCTTCAACGAGATTTGTATATTCTACCCTATCTCGTGTCTCATCATCATCTTCATTAGATGAAATCAATGAGTTCGCATCCTCAACTCCCACTATTTGTGTAAGAGTATCAACCTCAGCAGATAACAATTCAACATCAATTGTATCAATGACTCTTCTGTCTATATGCCCTCCATCAAAAAAAGTGCTATCAACAAGTTCATCAATTATTGGAATTGATTCTACAACCTCATTTCTAAAATCCGCAATCTCCTCCAACTCCCCATATTCACTAATTCCATCACTTTCCTCATTTAGTTCGCCATCCTCCCCAATCAGTTCACTATCAGCTTTCTTTTCTGGAAACTCTGCATACTCTTCAAATCTCTTCTCATAAAAGTCTAATTCAATGCTGTCCCCTTCTTTTATCATCTTATTCTTCATCAAAATCTAATTTTATGACTTACTGCGTAAAGTAGCGGTTACAATTTATATTCTACAACATTACATCATTAATAATAAATCATTATATGAGAATATTCTGAAAAAAATAAAAAAATCTGCCATATTATAGTAATCTTGTGAAACAAAAACCTAAAATGCAAGTTAATTTTTATACCTGCCCTTTGCCGCTGTAACGTGACATAGTCATAATAGTAAATCCAATAATACCCCTCCAAGCATAGAGAGAAAGAGAAACAAATTGATCTCACTAATTTTGAAGTCTCTCAACCAGCTGGCGGGAAATAAATAAAAGAGCAAGTTCTCAAAAATTGATGACTAACTTCGAAGTTACAACAATTAAAGAGAGATCCATCTATAATATCGGATACATTTATAATTAAATATAGTTATTGAATTAACCATATTAGCGTTGCTTAATTCAACACAATTATAAAAAAGAATTCTTTGTTTAATGTTGAACCTAAATTAATTCTGGGATTATTTATTAATGTTGGCTATGATGGGAGTTGTAAAGTTGCAGTTTAATTTTGTTCAGATTATAAAAGTGGGTATTATTAATAAACAAATTTGAATGGGTATAATTCATCACCTGGAAGCGACTTTTAACCGTGCCTTCTGTTTTTTAAGCTCAGTTTCAAGCCTTAATCCCTCTTCAGTGTCAATGATTCTTGGGATATTCTTTATTTCCTCAATACTCTCCTGAATCTCAGCTTTACAAAGCTCATCCTTCCTGTAAGCATTTTCTGCTAGCACGATCAGTGTATTATCTCGTATTTCGACAAAACCACCTTCCACAATAAGATACTCAGTATGATCACCATTGCGCATCCTGGCCTCACCATTCCCTAATTCGGATATAAATGGCGCATGATTATACATAAAACCTACCTCTCCATCATGCGCCTGAATTACCATAAGATCAGCCTGACCCTCAAATACAATCCTATCTGGGGTAACTATACTACATTCTATTTTTCTATCCATATCTATATCTTTTTAAGTTATTATATACTTTAATAGTAAGGCAGGCCCTAACCATTCCGCTTGCTCTTTTATGAATACTCATCATTTACTATACAATAGTAGCTAAACAACAGATACCTAAATTATTACGAATAATCCTGTATCTTATGATTCAGACTTCATTTTATTGGCTTTTTCAACTGCCTCCTCAATGGCTCCTATCATGTAGAAGGCCTGTTCTGGCAAGTCATCGTATTCGCCAGCAATAAGTCCCTTAAAACTTCTTATTGTATCTTCCAGCTTAACGAATTTTCCGGCCTTCCCTGTGAACTGTTCTGCCACAAAAAAGGGCTGGGACAAAAATCGTTCAATCTTTCTTGCACGCTGGACAAGTAGTTTATCCTCTTCAGAGAGTTCATCCATTCCCAGAATTGCGATTATATCCTGGAGATCCTTATATCTTTGTAAAATTCTCTTAACCTCCATCGCTACAGTATAGTGCTCCTCCCCAACCAATTCTGGAGCAAGAAGTCTTGAGGATGAATCGAGAGGATCAACAGCAGGATATATCCCCTTTTCAACGATCTGTCTTGAAAGAACAGTGCTTGCATCCAGATGAATAAAGGCAGTTGCTGGTGCAGGATCAGTCAAATCATCAGCAGGGACATAAATTGCCTGCACAGAGGTAATGGATCCATGCTTAGTTGAGGTAATCCTCTCCTGCAATGCGCCCATCTCTGTAGCTAATGTTGGCTGATATCCCACTGCTGATGGCATTCTTCCCAAAAGGGCTGAAACCTCAGAACCCGCCTGAGAAAATCTAAAAATATTATCTACGAATAAAAGAACATCTGTTCCTGACATATCCCTGAAGTATTCACACATAGTAAGAGCGCTGAGCCCTACCCTTAACCTCGCTCCAGGGGGTTCATTCATCTGTCCATAAACAAGGCATGCCTTATTAATGACGCCAGATTCCTGCATCTCTAACCACAAATCATTACCTTCCCTTGTCCTTTCGCCAACACCAGCGAAAACTGAATATCCACCATGATGTTGAGCGACATTATGGATTAACTCCATTATAATAACAGTTTTTCCAACCCCCGCGCCTCCGAATAAGCCTGTCTTACCGCCCTTAATATATGGTGCAAGCAAATCAATGACCTTTATACCAGTCTCAAAAATCACTGATTCAGGCTCCAATTCCTCGAATTTGGGTGGTTCCTGATGAATTGGTCTCCTCTCTTTAACCTTTAATTCTCCCTTCTTGTCTATCGTTTCACCAAGAAGGTTAAAAACCCTGCCTAGAGTCTCTTCCCCGACAGGAACAGAAATCCGCGCACCAGTATCAACTATCTCTACGCCTCTCTGTATTCCATCAGTGGATGCTAAGGCAACAGCCCTTACCCTATTACCTCCTAAATGCTGCTGGACCTCACATACGGTGCTAACCTTCTCTCCCATAATATCTCTTTCCAAGACAAGTGCGTTATATATCTCTGGAATCTGATTCTCAGGAAACTCCGCATCAAGCGTTGATCCAATAACCTGGACTACCTTTCCTTTTACCTGACTCATAGTATGCTCCTTGATGTTACATTATTCCAGCGCTGATGCGCCGCCCACAATCTCCGCTATCTCATTTGTTATTTTTGCCTGTCTGGCTCTGTTATATTTAACAGTTAGTTCCTTTACCATATCAATAGCCGCATCTGTTGCATTTTTCATTGCGACCCTTCGTGCAAATTGTTCTGAAAATCCCGATTCTAACAAATATGTATAGATACTTACTTTAATATATAACGGCAATAATGATGACAAAACCTTATATGGCTCTGGGTCAAAGATATATTGCACTGGCATCTTAGTTAATAAATCTTCACTATCAACATCCATTGTATATGTTATGGGCAATAATCTTATAATTGCTGGCTTCTGAGAAGTTGATGAGACAATCCCAGTATATGATACATAAACATCATCTATCTCGCCCTTTAAGAATAAATCTATTAATTCATCACCAAACTCTGAGGCATCATTAAAGGTTAATTTATCCTCTCTATTCTGAACAGATTGATAAATCGGAATATCCATATAATCAAAATAATTTTTACCCTTTTTCCCTATCGCATAGAGTAAGACCTCTCTCCCATCATCCCTTTCGAGTTTGTCTTTCAAACTGAGGGTATTATCAATCACATTCATATTATATCCGCCGCAAAGCCCACGATTACCCGTTATCATAATTAAAAGCACACGATTGGGATCCTCTCTCTCTTTCATCAGAGGTATATCACTATCCATTATTCCAGATTCTTTTATATGAGAGATTAACTCTTTTGTTCTTAATGAATATGGTTTGGTGGCATTAAGGCGGTCCTGCATCTTCTTCATCTTTGCAGTTGCAACCATTTCCATGGTCTTAGTAATCTTCTTTGTAGTAGATACAGACTGTATTCTCTTCCTTATTTCTTTTTGAGTTGCCACAACCTCAATCCTTTCTATTCATTTCTACGACTATTTATTATCTTCATTAACTGCAGGCCTTCGATTAAATAAAAATTTATCTACAAATTCAGAGGTAATTTGACTTAACCTAGAGTCATCCTTCAACTCGCCTGTATTCAATATCCCTTCCAAAATAGCTGGATGAGAATCATTCAAAAATTGTAAATATTCCACTTCAAAATTACTTATATCCTCAATTTCTATTTTATCCAAAGCACCATCAGTCCCAGCAAAAATAATTGCTACCTGTTCAGCAACTGACATGGGAATATACTGACCCTGTTTCAGCACTTCAACAAGCCTGCGCCCTCTATCTAGCTGGGTTTGAGTTGCATCATCAAGTTCTGTTCCAAGCTGGGCAAAGGCCTCAAGTTCCCTAAACTGAGCGAGATCCAATCTCAATGAACCTGCATACTTCTTCATGGCCTTAATTTGAGCATTACCCCCAACGCGTGATACTGAAATACCAACATCCACTGCAGGTCTTACTCCAGAGGCAAACAAACCTGGTTGAAGGTAAATCTGGCCATCCGTTATTGATATAACATTAGTTGGGATGTATGCAGAGACCTCACCCTCCTGTGTTTCTATAATGGGCAATGCAGTAAGAGAGCCGCCCCCATTGTCATCAGAGAGCTTGACTGACCGTTCAAGCAATCTGGAGTGACAATAAAATATATCACCAGGATAAGCCTCCCTCCCAGGGGGTCTGCGTAATAGAAGCGATAATTGCCTATATGCATTCGCCTGCTTGGAAAGATCGTCATAAATGCATAGTGTATCCTTACCTTTATCAAACATATAGTACTCCGCCATAGCACAACCCGCATATGGGGCAATATACTGTAGGGGAGCGGGATCAGAGGCATTAGCAATAACCACGATTGTATAATCAAGGGCATTATATTGCTCAAGCTTTTCAACAACTCCAGCGACAGTCGAGGCTTTTTGGCCGATTGCAACATATACACAAATAACGTCCTTACCCTTCTGATTAATTATTGTATCAACCGCAATCGCAGTTTTACCTGTCTTCCTATCGCCAATAATAAGTTCTCTCTGCCCCCTTCCTATGGGGATCATTGAGTCAATTGCCTTAATGCCGGTTTGAAGCGGCACGTTAACCGGCTGTCTATCAGCAATGCCTGGCGCCAGATATTCTACAGGACGCTTGTTATTAGCGTTTATGGCTCCCTTGCCATCTAATGGGATCCCAAGCGGATTAACCACCCTTCCTAATAATTCATCTCCAACTGGAACTGCCAGAACCGTGTTTAATCTCTTCACAGCATCCCCTTCAGCGATGGTCAAGTAATCTCCAAAAATAACAGAGCCGATTGAGTCCTCTTCAAGATTAAATACCAAACCATAGGCACCATTCTTAAACTCCAGCATCTCACCTGCCATAGCATTATTCAAGCCATATATCTTGGCAATTCCATCTCCAACTTGAATGACTGTCCCCACCTCACTTAAATCTATCTCTGATTTATATCCTTCAATCTCTTTCCTGATAATTGACTTTATCTCTTCTGCTTTAATCTTCATAACACAGTTCACTCCTGACTTTTCTGCTTAAAAGATTTCTCCTTATTTTTTGAAGATCCTTTATGATCGAGCCGTCATAGATTAAATCACCAATCTTTATTATAACACCGCCTAATATAGACTTATCAATAATCTCTGTAATAATAATATTTTTATTAAGCTTCTTACTTAAAATATACTCAATCTTTTCCAGTATATCCTTATCCAGACCCACGTTGCTTACTATTTCAACCCTCTGCCTATTGTTTTCGAAATCGATCAATTCAATCAGAGATTCATTGATCTCAGAGATACGTGATTGTCGCTCCTTATCGATCAGTACATATAAAAAACTCATAAAGGTCTCTGATAACATGCCTGAAAATATTTTTTCAATAAATTTCTTCTTAGATTCCTTAGTAATACTTGGCGCATTTAAAAAGAGTCTAAAATCCCTATTCTCTATTACTATTACAGTAATAAAATTTAGCTCCTCTTCAATTTGATCTATTTTACCCTTTTCAATACCTATATCAAACAATGCACCTGCATAGGCTCTTGTCATCTCATCAATTGCCAAACTACTATCCCTATAATTAGTGATTTAATTATTATTTACTCCCAAACTTGTGGGAGTTTATTCGTTAATAACTATATTTCTCTACTATACACATTAAATAGTGCCAAATTCCTTACTTCTGTATACTCATTCTAATAAATGCTCACAATCTTTTATGCGGAACTTGATAATAATTTATTACGCGTTCTCCTATAAATAAGCAATTATTGAACAAATTTCTGTGATTCTAAATTCTTCAAAACCTCTTCTACCAAATCCCTTTGATCCTCTGGTTTTAAATTTGTGGTTATTATCTTAGATGCAATATCCGTAGATAAATTAACCACTTCAGCTTTCAAATCAATTATAGCCTTATCCTTTGCCAAATTGATTTCCCTTTTAGCCTTTTCAATAATCTCCTTTGATTCCTCGTTGGCCTTCTCAATCATATCACTCTTTACCTTTTCAGCATGAGATCTGCTCTCTGTAATAATGTTGTTCGCTTCATCCTTAGCCTTATCCATCATCTCTTTATGCTGAGCTAGTAGTTTTTCAGCCTCAATACGATTGCTTTCAGCCCTTTCAATGTCGCCCTTCACCTTTTCTGCTCTAGCTCCAAGCGCCTCGATTATCGGTTTCCAAGCAGCTTTCCATAATATCAAGAACAAAACAAGAAAAGTTATTACTGTCCAAAGGAATAATCCCGGATCAACTTTTAAAAGCCCTTCCCTTATAGCATCCATATTTCACTATCCATATTTTCAATTTATGGACTTCATTGGTAAAAGCCCTCGCTACTAAAGCATACTATTTAGTAGCTAACATAAATGTTACAACCAAAGCAAAAAAAGTAAAACCCTCTATTAATGCAGCAGCAATAATCATTGTTGTTCTAATATCACCACTACTCTCTGGTTGACGGGCTGTACTCTCCAGAGCTGTACTTGCTAATTTTCCAATTCCAAACGAAGCGCCAAGCACTATTAAGCCCGCACCAATACCCGCTGCAAAGTAAGATAGACCTAAACCTTCCATCTATTCCTCCTGTAATCAAATTATTATAATTTAAAACTCACTCAATGAGCATGCATTGACTGCCCAATAAACATTGCTGAAAGTGAAGTAAAAATATAGGCTTGAATAAAAGATACTAATAGTTCAAGTAAGTATATCATCAGTGCGCCAGTAACTGATCCTATTCCGACTAATAGACTGTGAAACATGATTGAAATAAATAAAAAGATAATAACAACTACATGCCCTGCCGTCATATTCGCAAAAAGTCGAATAGTCAGTGCAAAGGGTTTAATAAACAGACCCAACAACTCTATTACCCACATTAAGGGGAATAGAAAGAAGGGAATACCCTTGGGAACTATCCCCGTGAAAATCCATAAAGGACCCTGTTTAATCATCCCAACACCAATCATTCCTATAAGCGTAAATGCGGCTAATCCGCCAGTTACTGCAAGGTTACCAGTAGCGGTTGACATCCCCGGCACAAGACCCAACAAATTACAAAATAAAATAAAGAAAAATATGCTGCACATATATGGCATAGCCTTTTTTACATAATGTGCGTCAAAATTCGTTTCTACTATATCATCGTGAATAAAACCGATGAGGACCTCCCACAGATTAATCCATTTAGATTTTGAACCATTCTTTTCCTTCTTAATTTTTTTAGCAAGAGGTATAAAAATTAACATACATAAAATTGATACTATCCACATCATAATTACCCACCGGGTAATCCTCATATCAAAGATGCCAAAAAGCTTTGTGTTGAGAAATTGCTCGTTTATTTTACCTATAAAACCTGAGGTAATAACATGATCCGTAAGGTGATGAATAACAACTTCGCTAACAGATTCCTCTTCACCATGGCCACCACCAGATACTATTAAATACTTCATAGTGTGCAAAAGCTGAAGCATATTAAATTCCTCTTAAATATTAAAATTTAAACATAGTTAATTATGAAAAAACTAAATAATCATAGCCATTTGCTTTTTGTATTATTAACTTCTTCTTTTTCTCTTTTCGTACTTTCCTCAATCTGCTTTATGCCCTGAAGCAAATTGTAAAAGCCTGCAATCATTCCAATAATTGTACCCGCAATGACAAACAAGGGAGTTGTTTTATAATAATTATCTAACCTATATCCTCCATATACAAAAAGCAATAGAGTGACGGCTAACTGAATTCCTATTGTTGAATATCCAAATATTAGTCTTCTAGTGCTTTTATTCTTCCTATTCAAAATCTTTTATTTAATTAAAATTTAATATATAATTTCACAGAAAGGTAAAGGTTCTCAATCTCGGTTGATAATGACAAGACACGTCTCCTCATAATAAGGCTATGTGTCTCTCATATCTGCTTGCAGCCAATAACCTCTTCTCTATTTAGAAGATTAAAGTGGCAACTAACTTGTGAACATAATTATACACTCAACAAACTAAACACGTCAATTACTTTTAGACCCTTGAAGAATTGGCGGGTACTACTAGCATATAAACAGAGTGTTAAAAACATCTATTTATAATTATGCATACTATTAAATGTTGAGAACATTAGCAAATAGAATGTCCTTCATCGTAATCTTTATAATAATGATGAAGGTATGGCAAAATCAATTATATTATTAACAATATTTCCACTAAAAATTCCAAGAAGAATAATACCAACAGCAATTACTATCATTGGCATAAGCATACTCATAGGCACTTCATCTAAAGCAACAACACTATGATGTACTTCATCATGATGATGAGCATGATCTTCCTCTTCACGTGGTTCAATATAGGCATTTTCAAGCACACGGAAGAAAAGAACCGCATTGATTAAACTGCTAATTAGTAGCACTGTTAAAAGCATCCATTCCTTTGATTGAATCGTGCCCAGTATCAAATACCATTTACTAAAGAAGCCACAGAAAGGGGGAACCCCAACAACTGACAAAGCCCCAACTACAAAGACAGCCAGGGTAATAGGCATTTTTCGATGCAAACACTTAAGTTCATAGATATTTCTGGTACCTGTCTGATAATAGATTGCACCAACTGCAGTAAACAAGCATGTCATCATAAATATATCATTGACGATATGAAGTATGGAACCGGTTAATCCTAGCCTGTTTGCTGAAGCGATACCAATCACTATATAACCCATCTCCGCTACAATCAAATATGAAAACATCCGTTTCAAATCAGTCTGAGAAAGTGCCATTACTCCGGCAAAAATTATTCCAATTGCTGATATCCAACCCAATACTTCTGTCACCGGGTAATCATCTATTGAAAATGAAGGCTCAAACACAGTAAACATCAATCTGATAATAACATATGCACCGACCTTGGTAAATAATGGAGCAAGCAATGAACTTACAGCAGATGGAGCTAGGGTATATGCATCCGGCAACCATGAATGAAGGGGGAAAATACCCATTTTTATCGCAACACCCACCAAGAAAAAAGCAAATCCAACTAATATTGCTTTAGAATTTATTAACTCAGGCAAAATTTGAGATAAATCCGCCATATTAAGAGAACCAGTACTAATATATAGATACCCCACTCCGATGAGATAGAGGCAGGCTCCGATTGTACCATAGATCACATACCGAAAAGAGGCAAAGACAGAACCCCGCTCTCCCATTGCTATAATTGCATATGCTGCAAAAGAGGCAATCTCTAAAAGCACATAGAGATTAAACATATCGCCGGTTGCGCAAATCCCTAACAGACCTGCCACCTGCAGCAACAGGAGTGTATAGAATAAAGGCACCTTTGATTCGGGAAGTTCCTTCTCAACAGACCTCTTCGCATAAAGGGAAACTACCCAGGAAACAAAAGCAACGCACACTAGCACAAGTGCATTTAAATAATCAATAACATATTCAATACCCCAGGGAGGTGGCCAACCACCCATGTAATAGTGAATCGGCTGATCCTCAGTGATGACAGTATGGATAATGCCAATTGAGGATAAGAAACTAATTAAAAGCGAAATAAACACTATTGGATAACACCACTTCTTATTCCACCATCCTACAATAGGAACAATAAAAGCAAGAATTAAAGGAGTGACAACGATAAGTGCTGGCAATTGTTCCATAATCATCTTTTCAACTCCTCAATTATTTCATTTTCTTCTAAGGTACCATACTTCTTATACAGCACAATTAGCAGTGTCAATGCAATTCCAGTTGTTGCCACACCAACTACAATAGCAGTAAGCATAAGAACATGGGGCAATGGATTTATGTAATCTACCGCATGAATAACATCATGCACAGCGCCATGTCCGCCAAGAACAGGCACAGTAGCACCCTTCTTCGCTCCGATGGAGACAAAAAAGAGAATTATTGACCATTGAAAGATATTCATACCAATCAGCTTCTTCATAAGATTGCCCTTTGCCATCATGGCAAAAAAACCGGTAAGTATTAGAACTATATAGATCCAATAATTAATTTTACCTATAATATATTCCATAATCCTATTCCTTTAACATACCCTCATGTTTTCCACTTGTTGCTAAATCAAGAAATATAGTGACCATCACAGCCATAACCGTAATCTGTACACCAGTCTCTATTATCGCCATCCCATAGTACCTCGCCATAATCTCATCCGTTGGCAAAATCTTACTAAGAAAGCCATAATCTAAAAAATTACCACCACAAAACATACACAGAAAACCAGTTCCGACATAAAGAAAAACACCCAGGCTGCAAAGAAGTAGAACCCTCCTCTCCTTAAAGCGTCTGTTTATCTCCTCTATATCATAGGCTACCGCCATTAGGATAAAGCTTGCAGCCAGGATACAACCTCCCTGAAAACCTCCGCCAGGACTTCCATGCCCATGAACCAACACATAAAGGCTGTAAACCTGCATAAATGGTATCATAATCCTGCCAACTGTCTGGATTATAATGTTATCATATTTTCTAATCATTTTATGACCTTCTCCTTAATAACATTACAACTGCAATGCCAGCTGTAAATATAACTGCGGTCTCAAACATGGTGTCATAGCCTCTATAGTCAGCAAGAACCGCAGTTACCATATTGGGGACAGCTGTCTTCTCATAAATCTCTTCAATATATTTTGGTGAAACATGAGTACTGGCTGGTTGATCTGGATCTGCCCATTTGGGGAAATCATTTACTCCGTATACAAGCACCCCCCCAGCTATAAGAATAATAATGATGGATAGTAGCTTCCTCAATCTTTTGACCTCCTAGTTGTGTTATATACCGCAACAATAAAAAATGCAGTACTTACTCCAGCACCTACAGTAGCTTCAGTAAATGCCACATCCACAGCCCCCATCTCCGTCCATATTAGACACATGAAAAGGCTGAATGCGCTAAGGAGCGCAACAGAAGCCAATAAATCTTTAACATTTATGGCAGCAATGGCTACAATCGCTGCAAATATTAAGAGAATAATATCTAATTGCCAAATCATTTATTTCTCCTCTTTTAATGGCCAATCTATTACAGTCTTCCCATCCTTTGTCCACGGCTGAACACCTGACTCGAATGTGGATCTAAGCAGAGCATGTGTGGCCGTAGGACTAGCGATAATCCAGAAGACTGCTATTAATATAAGCTTAACACTTTGAACGATATCAAGCCATACAAATCCATGATGAAGATTATACAGGGCAAATCCCAGTAGAATAAGCAATGCCCCTAAAGTATCCCCCTTCCCGGTTGCGTGCATTCTGCTATAAAAATCCGGAAACCGTAAAAAACCTATTACACCAGTAGTCAGAAAAAACAGACCTGACACAATCAAAATCTTTGACGCTATAACCATCTACTTGTCTCCTTTTCTCACAAAGTACTTGGCAAATAACAAGGTTCCAGTAAAGCTTAAGATTGAGTATACTATGGCTAAATCAATAAACATATCTATTCTATTATAGATAAATCCAATAAGAACAAGAAGGATGATAGTCTTGGTGCCAATGAATCCGGAACCGATTATTCTGTCAAATATGGTAGGCCCAAAAACCGCCCTGTATATACTTAACATCATTAAAAAACCTATTGCTAACGCAATAATTAAAGAGAAATTCTCCATCTAATCCTCCAAAAATACCTGAGCTACCTTTTCTTCCATCTTGCCTGGCAAATCTGCAGCAATAGATTTGTTTATGGCATGAACATAATATTGATCATCCTCAATAAGTACTGTAATTGTACCAGGAGTTAGTGTTATCGAATTGGCAAAGAGTACAAGGGATAAATCTTTTTTAAGTTTCGTTCTAAACTTTATTATGTGTGGGTCTATAAGCTCCCGCATCCTTGGGTGCAATGCTAAATAGGCAATTTGTAGATTCGCCAAAATTATCTGGTACAAGAGCCAAGGCAAATATGTTAATAATCGTAATACTTCCGTGAAGGACTTTCCCCTTACTTTATTATTCTTAAACAATACACTGCTTGACATATATGCAACCAACGCACATGATATTATTCCCAACGTAAAATGCCAGTAGTCAAATAAACCAGATACTAATATCCAAAAAATCAATAAAATTATAAACGTAACTGTAAATGCCATCTTACTTCCTTATCTTATAAAATCTTAACGCTATACAAGCCCATAGACCTATATAAACACTATTACTTCTTTTGCAGCTCTATTTAAACAATTGGGAAAGGTCAAGCAAAACATTTCATTGTAGTAATAATAATATAATCCTTCCATCATGACCTCCGAACACCATAACGACTTCACTTAACTCACCAGAAAGATGATACTGAATAGTGAAAACAGGGCCAGTGAAACCATAACGCCGATCCCTACGGCATTACGATAGATATTCGCATCAAAATGAACTACTTCGGTTTCACTCTTATTGAATATCAACCTTGTATAATATATTGGATTATAACTCAGTTTAATTGCACTGTTTACCAAACGCTTAGCATACTCTTGAACAACGATCCTGAACAGGCTCAACCCCTCGCAGAACCGCATAAATTGTTCACCACCCTTGCGATAAAACCAATCTGTATCCATGCTCACCGTAGGCTCTCCGCCCAATTTGTCAATCATTAGCCAAAATGCAGCACCAGTTAAAACCAAAAGCTGAAGCATTCCAACCACGTGATAGGCGGTGTAGGGATGGTAAGTTACCTCATAAGGCAAAATATTATAGAGCACACTTGGATAAATCCCGGTTAAAACACATAGGAATGCAGCAATCCCCATTGCTAAGAGCATATTAAATGGAGGCTCTTCAGCCTTAAGCTCACCTACAGGCTTATCAGATTTCCCGAACCAAGTACCCCACGGTAGCTTTAGTCCTGTATGAAGAAATGTTCCGACGGATGCGAGATGAAGCATCAACTCAATAGCTGGTCTGTGCAACTCGCCAGCCGCAGCTACTACCATGGTTTTACTAATAAATCCATTAAACAAGGGAACAGCGGAGATTGAAAATGCACCTACCATATAGAGGGTCAAGGTAATCGGCATACTCTTATACAGACCCCTTCCCTGAAGTTCGGTCATCTTATTCTTACCTGTTACATGAATTACAGCTCCAGCTCCCATAAAGAGGAGAGCCTTATATAAGATATGGCAAAAGGCATGCGCACTTGCACCATTAATGGCCATCTCACTACCTAAACCTACACCACACACCATATAGCCCACCTGGCTAATAATATGGTATGCCAACAACCTTCTGATATCGTTTTCAAGAACAGCAAACACAACACCATAAAGGGCCATAATGGCTCCTAACCAAACCAGTATCTCAACCCCAGGGAATGTCCTAGCTAAAATATAGACAGCGCTCTTGGTTGTGAAGGCCGTCATGAATACACTGCCTGTGACAGTAGCTTCTGGATATGCATCCGGTAACCATGCACTAAGAGGAGGTACCGCTGCATTTAATATAAATCCGATAAGTATGAGTATTGGGCCTAAGCCCTCGAACTCGATGTTACTAAAGGCAATTGTGCCTGTATCCGATACTACGATGATTATACCTGCAAGAAGAACACATCCCCCGACAAGATGGACCATCAAATACCTAAAACCAGCCTTTAATGCTCTCTCATTTCGAGCATACCATACCAAGAAAACCGATGATATTGCCATCAATTCCCAAAAAACAAAGAGAGTGAAGAAATCACCAGCGAACACTACCCCTAAAGTGCCTCCGATATATGTTAATGCGGCTACATGTTGACCATATTCTTCAATCTTGATGGCATATACCATACCCAAAAAGGCCATAATCACAAATATATACCCAAAGACGAGACTAAGTTTATCAACCCTGCCAAATACAAGGGTATAGTTTAAAAAATCAAAGCACCAATACACACCCTCTGGCATATGATAGATCATCATAAAAGCAAAAGCAGGAATAAGCAACACAATCAACTGCTTAAGGATTCTCCATTTAAGAAATGGAAGCAGAATAGCCCCAATAATAAATATTAGAGCTGGATGTACTAGGTTATTATTTATCATAATAGTCTTCCTCTTTCTGTAACCAGTTGTGACCTAGTGCTTTTGACACTATGACAATTATTATACAACCAACAAATCCCATAACCGCATCGTAGACAGGTATTTTCTGCCAAAAAAAGTGGGGATGTTCTGCACGAAAATAAAAACCCAAAAGGCAGCATATAGCAATTGAAAGATAAAATATCCATTTAAATAGCTTAAACATCACAATCCTCCTCCAGAAACTATGGATTCAACTGCCAATCCAACTATTGAGTAAAAATTGAATATCAAATCAGGGAACAGGAATAGAAGCACCGAGAAAACCGCTGTAATCACAATAGCAGTCACAGCAAATATAGGCGCCTCATCAAAATGCGATTTAATATCATTTGCAGCTTTCTTAAAAAAGGCACTGTACACTATAGGAAAGAAGTAAGCCGCGTCCAGTATCGCACTCAAGAGGAATACACATAAAAATATTATCGCATTGGCTTGCAAAGCCCCAAGGCATAGATACCACTTGCTAATCAATCCACATACAGGCGGCAGCCCTGTCAGACCTGCCGCGCCGATAGTAAAAGCGGCCATTGTTATGGGCATCTGCCTCCCTATGCCATCAATTTCACTGATATTCTCTTTATGTGTTTTAACAAGAATCGCTCCGGCACACATAAATAGTGTAATTTTCATAAATCCATGAAATGGGATATGAAGCATTGCCCCTTTGATCCCATCAGAAGAGATCAAAGCAGCGCCTAAAATAATTAAAGAAAGATTATTGATTGTTGAAAAAGCCAACCTCCTTTTCAAATGATCCTGTGTTAAAGCAAAGAAGTTGGCAACAATCACAGTAATAGAAACAAAGATAGCTAATATTGTCCATAGTCCTAAGTCTGTCAGCAAATCCGGCCCATAAACATAAAGGATTATTCTAAGACAGCAGAAAACCCCAGCCTTTACAACTGCAACAGCGTGAAGCAATGCGCTTACAGGGGTAGGCGCCACCATTGCCGAAGGAAGCCATTCATGAAAAGGCATTATGGCAGCCTTGGTGCCAAATCCAATGATAAACAATACAAAGACCAGACTCAAAAGGGCATTAGACCCATGCCCACCAATAAATCCACCTGGAATAAAATCTAGAGTTCCTGTAAGATGGTAGGTCATTCCCATGGAAAAAAGAACTAAAGCCGCACCTGACAATAAGTAAGTAAGGTACTTTCTACCAGACTTGATCGCGTCCGGTGTCTCCTTATGAGCTACAAGCAAGAATGTGGCGACAGTCAATATCTCATAAAACATATAAAGGGTTAATAGATTTCCTGCCATAGCTATGCCAGTTGCGCTAAAAATTGCAAGAGCAAAACAAAAATAAAAACGAGTTTGAGCATGCTCCTTCAATCCCCGCATGTATCCAATAGAGTAAATCGAAACCACAATCCATAGAAAGGAAGCGAGCAAAGCAAATATAGCCCCAAAAGCATCTATCCTAAACTGAAGGGATACCCCTTTACAGACCTCCACTAGCGTGAATTCAATAATGTTACCATCGATGACATGAGATATTATTGAAAACAAAAGCACAAATTTAACTACAGAAGCTATAATAGTCCAAGTTTCACGGAGATTAGGTCTCTTCTCACCTGTAAACAAAACCAGGAATGCACCAATCAGAGAAGTTAGTTGCGCGAATAGTGGAGTCGCAGAATGAATTGTCTCCATAATTATCTCTCCATAAAGCGGCTAATTATGATAAATTGAAATAGGCTAACTCAATTAAACCACTTAAAATATCCTGAATATCATATCAAATCATTGTGAATAAAAGGTCAAAGACCGAAGTCTCTCATCACTACAATTATGGTAAAATTTGAATAATCATTAACAATGTTGCCATCTTCGTGATGATGAACAATATACACCTAATAGGTGAAGTGGTAGCTCCAAGTCAACAAATAATTATTAAAATTGCAAAAAATTTTCATCTCCAATATTTTGAAGGGATTCTACACTCGCTTTAATATATATACAATCTCAATACTTGTAAATAATCCTATATTCCTACCCCAAATGACATACTAAGACAAAAAGCCTCTATGCACATTTGGGATAAAAGATATTAAATCTGTTAAGCAACTTTTGATCCAAGTCGATATAATTATTAGCAATAAAAATAGATAGATACAAATCTCTATATCTTCCATCACAAACCGTAATATTAGGAAATAATATGAAATTATCTGTAAAATTGATCGAAGCAGGAAATGAATTCATCGCCACATGTCAAGAGTTAGATATCAATTGTTATGGGCCAACAAAGGAAAAAGCCCTTGGGAGGATTAAGAATGTTCTTTTATTCTATATTGATTCTGCTAAAGAACTTGGATTAATTGTAGATAATTTTGAGGCTATCTCAATTGATGGGGAACACACAATCATACCAAACGAGACCTACCAATCCAAGACAAATGCAATAAATTGATTTATATTAAAAGAGACCTCTCTTCAAATATTGTTTCAATAATCGATAATATGAGTAATTGTATAAACTCCTCCCCAACCTCACATTCATTGGGGAGGAAACCAATTAAAAGACTTGTTATTATCTATAAAGGATTAGCCTATTCGCCCTCCAGTTTCGATTCTACTATAGCAAACTCATACTCCTTCAATAAATCATCTTTCCAATGCTTCATAAAATCTCGACGCTTTTTATTGACAAGCACTCTTTCAATTTTATCCTTTACCTTCTCAAATGGCTCAACAACCTTCACCCTCTTCTTTTTTTTCATTACCATTTTATAATATCTTTTATCTTTATTCTTTTTATACTCCTGTAGCATCTCATCCCTTGTCACAGCAATATTTGATGAGCCAATCTTCTTTGTGAATTCCCTTGCTAAGGCTGCATTCAATTTGGAATCAATATCCTTTTTGTATTCAGGCTCCCCCTCAATACCCTTCTCTTGAGCAACCCGCTTTAGGATTTCAAATTTAAACATGCTTCTTGCTAATCCCTCCCTCTGTTTATCCGAAATCTCTGGCAATTTTTTCTGACCACCAGTACTCCTTCTCATGGTTCTCTCAATGCGATTATTCAGGTCCAAAACAGTAAAAACCCTATCTCCGACCTTGAATATTACATCCTCTTTCTTTTTGCTTGTCGCCTTGTCAAAATGCTCTTCAACATCATCGGCATCTGTTAATCTATCAATATAGTCCTTTGCGTATTTTCTCTGTAGTCTTGCCTTTATTCTCTTAGCCTGAGCCTTATCCTCTATTACATTCTCAATATTCTTCTCTGTTAATTCCTTCTTATCTGTAACTTTAATTATATAAACACCCTTAGCTGTTCTTACCGGATCTTTTGTATATTCTCCCTTATCTAATGAAAAGGCTATCTCTGAATATTCAGCAGGCATCATATCATGAGTGATGTATCCGATATCTCCACCCTTCTTTTTTGAAAAATCATCCGATTGCTTTTTGGCTATCTCCTCAAAACTTTCGCCCTTATTCAGCCTTTCAATTATCCCCTTAGCCTCCCCCATCTTCTTATCAAATGTTTTATCAATAGCATCCTTAACAAACTTTTTCCGCTTATTCTTCTCTGCCTTATATTCTTTCACTCTAAACAAAATATGGCTTACCCTTATTGCAGGCTCTTGAAATTTTGCTTTCTCTCTTATTTCCTTTTTGTATAGAATACTCATCAATTGAGATTCTGTTATCCGATCATGAATTCCCTTAAAATCATCACTCTTGTCAAATCCTTCCCCTTTCGCCTTTTCTACAGTTAATCGCTCAATCATCATCATCCTTAATCGATTCTTTTGCCTTTTCTTACTCTTTATTATTGAATCCATTGCATAATGATTTGATTTAATCCAATCATAGAATTCACCTCTAGTGATACCCCCGCCTTTATAGGTAGCTAAAACATCACCCTCACCTTTACACCCTGCGCTTAAGGCAACAAAAAGAATCAATAATCCAAAAAAAATTCTTTTCATGTAGATATCCTCCGAAATAATTATTATTTAAAACCATATATCTTTTATTGAATAGAGTACGAATATAGTGCTGATTGAGAAATGTCAATCATATTTTAGGGAATCAAAGCTACTGATAATTTTTCAATTTTTTGAAAACTATATTTTATTGCATAATACATTTAAAACGATATGCACTCATTCATGCCATTCAGATTTTCAATTTTAATTGATCTTTGCCAAGAAGAATATTATTCATAAAAATTCCCCAAAAGGTATAACAAGCAAATTTAAGACTTCCTTTGCTGAAATGGATTCTAAGAATTAATAATATAAAAATATTGACAATTACAACCATTTTAATCAATAGTTTACTAACTTATCAATTGTTGAAAAAGAATCATTCAACTATATATCATCAAACGAAAGGGAATCATCCATTAACAAATTGATATTATACACATTGAAATTTATGAAATCCAGGTACATATTCTTCATAATTCCATAAGGATGAACACTTTATATTATCTGGTCATGTTTTTATTAAGCAATTGCATATATGTTTTTATAATATAGAATGAACAGTCAAAGAGAGAGGTTTTTTTTCGCTAATGATGACACAATAAGATATGACATCCATGGACAAAAAGAATCAAGAAAAACTAAAGAGTATCTTTCCTAAAAAAGATTTTAATGAATTAAGCCAGGAATTAGAAAGTTTAATTGATTTGGGTTATGAATATATAGAACAAGAGGATTATAAAAAGTCATTCAACCTATTTAGCCTGGGTTTTAGACTGGACAAATCCAATCTGGACATAATAAATGGCCTTGGAATATCACTCTTTGAATTAGGTAGGTCGAGTTATTCAAAACGTTTTTTCAAGAAGGCATTAGATTTATATCCTGAAGACGCCATTACCCTGGCCAATCTTGCTGGGATCTTTTGGGAAGAGGGAGATTATGACAGCGCAATTCACTTTTATTTTAGGTCATTAAAGACGGATCCCTTTATTCTCGAAACCCATCTTAATATAATCAATCTCTATTATGACCAGGGAGATCTATATATGGCCTATATTGCTTGTCTTAATCTGCTTGATATATATCCCTCTAATGATCAGGCTATAGAATTAAGAGATGATATCATTATGAGCATGGCAATTTCAATTTGAATCTATGCTTAGAAATTCATAGATTCAAATTGAAATTGGCCTATCATTCTACAAAGAAAGCATTTTGACTCTTACTTCTCACTATATAAGAGATGTCAAAACTCTTTGACCAATCATGATATTCATTCTATTATTTTGCATATCAAAGTTTTTCAGGTGAGACATTGAAGTTAGGAATCTTTGGCGGGACGTTCAACCCAATCCATAATGGACATCTTATCAATGCACAGGCTATAAAAGAGGAACATTACCTAAATAAAATTATTTTTCTACCTACAAAAGATCCTGTTCATAAGTCACTTGAAAACATCACATCTACAGATGATAGATTTGAAATGGTAAGATTGTCAATTGAAGACACCTGTGGGTTTGATGTCTCTCGAATGGAAATTGATAGAAAAAGCAAATCCTACACAATAACAACATTAAAACAATTAATGAAAAAATATAAAGATGATAGATTGTATTTAATTATTGGGAGTGATGCCTTTGAACAGATAGATACCTGGAAGGATTACCAAAAAGTTATGCAAATGGTAGAGTTGATTATAATGAAAAGACCAGGCTTCACTTACAATAAAGAATCAATATACAACATTGCCGGGAACGTGATGATCTCTAATAATCCCTACATAGAGATAAGTTCATCAGATATACGGAAGAGGATCAGAGAAGGTAAATCCATTAGGTATCTAGTTCCTCCAAAGGTTGAGGAATACATTGTAAAGAGAGGGTTATATAGAAATTGAAAAGGGGGTTCATTTTAATTGGATTAGCAACAATAATACTCTTTATTATTCTATTCATTTTGTATTATAATTCAATATTCGCGCGGAATTCAATTGAGAAACTGATTCAGAATAAAAAGATGATCAATGTACTTATTGCGGGAAGCAATGTTTTTAATGATAATAAACATCAGTTCTATGGTATATTGAGCATCAATCCAGAAAATGAAAGAATAGGTTTTACAATTATTCCACCTAACCTTACAATCAGCATTGATAGTCGGAGCAAAGCACTTCAAAGAATAAGCCAAATCGATATTAATAATTTCAAGAAGCTGAGCACCTTCCTGAACCAAAAACTACAATTGAATATACCCTTTTACATTGAACTATATTCCCCGGATGTAGAGAGGTTGGTTGACATTATTGAAGGCATTGATCTATACGTAATCTATCAGATTGATGAAATTGATGGCATAGAATACGGCTTGAATTATTTTGACGGCATGAAGACTATCAAATATATTAATTCAGCTGAAGAGAATTCGATATTTATTAAATATGATCGGATACAGGATATTCTGTTAACCTTATTTTATAATAAAAATAAATATAAAAAATATGTGAATATAAAATTAATATCTGAAGCCCTAAAAACGATTAAAACAAATCTTGTTCCTCAGGAGGCAATGACAATTATAGATCTATTATACAAAAAATCGGATCTAATTTGCGCTATACTACCGGGCCAATATAATGATGGGTTTCTACATTTTGATGATATTTCATACAAAATCTATGAGAAAGAATTCTTAACCAAACTTGTATTCAATAATGAAATTGAATCCTCCATGAAGGTGAAGATACTAAACGGCTCTGGTATCTCAGGCATGGCTAGAAAGATGAGGAATCTTCTTGTAAGGGAGGGACTGAATGTTGTTGAATTTGGGACATCCCCATACCCTATAATAGATCATTCAATTATTATCAATCAGAAGGGGGATATTGGAGCCGTGAAAAGGGTTTCAGAATTAATAGGAGTGAACAGAATATATCATATCATTGATAATATGCAATTGAGCAGTGTTTTGCTAATTGTGGGAAAGGATTTTGCAAGGTGATAGAAAGCGATCTGCAGGATAATAGAATAGTTGATATTGCCAGGGACTGTGCAAGACTACTGGATGAAAAGAAGGCAGCGGATATTATAATACTTGATTTGAGTAAAATAAATAACTACTTTGACTATTTTATAATTTCAACTGGAAATTCATTTCTCCATTGCAGATCCCTGGGCAGAGAAATACGTAAGTTATTTAAAGCGATTAGTCTAAAGGAGAGGTCAAAGTCTAAATTAGATTCTGGATGGATTCTTCTTGACTATACTGATATAGTAGTCCACATCTTCACTCAGGAGATGAGAGAGTTCTACCAACTCGAAAAGCTGTGGGCTGATGCAACAAGGATAGTATTTTAGTCCTACCCTTTATTGAAGACTGACATCTACCCACAAACTAGTGTAAAATAGAGGATAAGGGGATTATAGAGATAAGGTGATTGAATATTAAGGAGGATAAACTAACTTAATTAATAATAATGTCAATTATTAAGGTTCATAATACTCTTGGTTCAGGGTTTTTGGAAAGTATTTATAGAAAGGCATTATTAATTGAGTTAAACAATTGAAATATTACAGCAGAAAACGAAAAGTAAGTTATTATCTTTTATCAAGATGAACAAATTGGCTGTCATAGGCTTGATATTCTTGTAGAAAATAGAATTATTATTGAACTAAAGACTGTTGAAAATCTTAGTAAATCACATTATGCTCAAATTCCTTCATATTTAAAAGCAACCGGACTTTAAGTTGGTATTCTTGTTAACTTTGCTAAGGAGAGGGCAGATTTTAGAAGAATAGAAATTGATTAAATATCTCCATATCTCTTTAATCCCCACATCTCCTTGTTTTACACAAAAAAATGTGAGTAGAAGTCAGTACAGAAGAAGGGGGATAGATGGGTTTCCAACTCCCCTTTCACTTTTTAGAAAGACCTTTTTTTTTGGATTGACAAAGTATCATAATTGACTATATAAGAGTCAAAATATTTCAAAAGGCGCCGTACCCAAGTGGCTAAGGGAGAGGTCTGCAAAACCTTTATCCAGCGGTTCGAATCCGCTCGGCGCCTCATGACTTTACAACAATATAGCGAATCAGAGAAGTCTTCGCACAACAAAGAGAATATAAATTCCATTTTATAGCAGTCAGGACAGAATAAAAAAATACCAAGTATTCAGCCATGTTAATTGTTTAAAGAATATACTGAAAAATACTCATTGAGCGATCTAATTGCTTTGCTGATTACACTCGATAAAAACATATAATAATCATAAAACAGAAAAAGCCCAAGTGGTGGAATTGGTAGACACAAGGGACTTAAAATCCCTCGGATTTAATATCCGTGCCGGTTCAAGTCCGGCCTTGGGCATGGATTTCAAAATGCGGCCCAAACAGGTTTTCCCTTCGTATAATTGGGAGGGGAATAGCGGAATCGACAAACTGAAATACTGCCCCCATTGTGGAATGGAATGTATATTAAATAAAAGGGGTGGAAGAGAAAGACCTGTTTGTCAAAGTTGTGGATATGTACATTTTAGAAACCCTTATCCTGGAGTCGTTGTTTTAATTAAGCAAGATGAGAGAGTTCTATTAGGTAAGCGGGCCCCTGGAAAATTCAGGGATGGTAAATGGTGCTTGCCCGGTGGTTTTATTGAGTTCGATGAAGATTTTCTGACAGCCGCAAATCGGGAGGTTAAGGAAGAGACTGGATTTGAAGTTGAGATTCAATCAATTATTAGTGTAGTAACCAATTATCTTACCGCGGAGCTTCACACCCTTGTTATTGTTCTATTAGCCAAAGTTATCAGCGGCACATTAACCACAAGCGAAGAATTAGATACTCTTAAATGGTTCCCCCTTTCTGGCCCCCTCCCTGAGATGGCCTTTGATGCGGATAAGCATATTATTGAAAGATATTACTTAACAAGAATTAATGGAGCGCCTGTTGATCCAGAACAGCACATAATCTAAATACAATCTAATCGAATTAATCCCTTATTGTATCATCCTGAAAGTTGCAGTGCGAATGGTCCTCCGCTTACGGTGTAGATTTGCTAAAGGCTAATGGAGAAAAATTTATTATCACAAAAATTGAGAGCAGCCCAACTCAATGTATTGATCAGTTACAGGATCATCAATAATCTAAATCAAATCCTCCAACTCCTTTGAACCTGTCTTTTTCGTTTCCCATCCCCCCTTTTCACTGTCAAAACGATTAGCCTGTTCATCTCCATTCAGGTAGTTAAAACTGGCCATAGCAATTGTAAATATATCCTCATATTCATAAAAGGTTTTTAATGGAGATTTACACTCTATAATATATACTATACCGTTGTTAATGGTTATCATAGTCCTCTGCAGCAGATTCTTTTTGTTTGATCTAAACTCAAAGACTAACAACTTGCCTGTAACATTCTTCTTAATTTCAATCCTTTCGGTTTCGATTATTTCGTTTAATCTGGAATCAATATTCCTTAGACTCCATTTATTTTCAAGCACAGTCTTTTCAATATCATCAGCAGATGATCTGAAGGCTCTCACCTTGATGTCAGTATGGCTCGCCCTATCGGCATACATAATGTGCTTCTTACTCAAGGTTACAACCGCCCTTTTCCAGGATTGGGGAAGTATTATCTCATAGTTATATTCCCCATTTTTATAGATAATGTAACCATTTTCAGAAGATAATGGAAGGGAATAACCCATGATAAGGAGAATCAACATTAATTTGCATAAATATCTATTCATTTTAAAATACATCCAGGATTGTTTATTTGTAATAAAAAAACTATTATCTTTTTAATAATTCATTAGATTAAATATATATTAAAAAAAAAATGCGTGTCAATCATTTTACAAATTATAGGTTTTTAGCACATTACACAGGTCTCAATTAGCTCTTATAGTTGCCTAAATGCGGTGATAAAAGCATATTCCTTATGAATAATTAATCTATGAATTCTGTGCCTGTATTGCTGTTATGGCAATCGTATAAACGATGTCCTCTATGAGACAACCCCTACTCAGGTCATTCACAGGCCTCCTCAAACCCTGCACAACAGGACCAATGGCCACAGCCCCAGCTGACCTCTGAACAGCCTTATAGGTGTTATTGCCGGTGTTGAGATCAGGAAAAATGAATACTGTAGCCCTGCCAGCCACTTCACTATTTGGAAGCTTTGTCTTAGCGACACCCGGATCAATAGCCGCATCATACTGTATTGGCCCCTCAATACGAAGATCGCTTCTTTTCTTTTTTGCTATTGCTGCAGCCTCCCTTACCCTCTCAACCTCCGGCCCTGTCCCAGACTCACCTGTGGAATATGAAAGCATCGCAACTAAAGGTTCAATATTAAACATCCTCGCTGTATCAGCGCTTGATATTGCAATATCCGCAAGTTCCTCTGCATTCGGATCCGGCACTATGGCGCAGTCGCCATATACCAACACCCTATCCTTCAGACACATGAAGAATATGCTTGATGCGATCAATGTATCAGGTCTTGTTTTAATAATTTCAAAAGCTGGTCTAATGGTATTCCTCGTTGTATGCACTGCTCCTGACACCAATCCATCAGCGTCACCCTGATATACCATCATGGTGCCATAATATATGGCTTCCTGTATCCGATCCCTCGCAACGTCCAATGTAATATGCTTGTGTTTCCTTAACTCAAGATAACTATTGACATAGTTATCAAAATTTTGAGACTTAATCGGATCAACAATCTCAACCCCATTATCCAGATTTATCCCCAAACCCTTAGCTCTCTTCCAGACAATATCCGGAGAACCCAGGAGTATAATATCCGCAATATTTATAGACCTCACCCTTTCAACCGCTTTTAATGTCCTCTCCTCATCTCCTTCTGGAAGCACTATGCGCATCTTTTTTAAATGAGCCCTCTCAATTATTTCGTATTTAAATATATCAGGCGTCCGCTTCCTGATCTTGTCCACCTTCATCTTTGCGTTAATCTTCTCATAATTAACATATTTATAGATTAAAGACTTTGCGGCATCTATCTTCTGAGTATCCCTTGAAGAGACATGAACAGCAAGGGATTCAATTCTATTTGCGGTTGAGAGCGTGTTACTCTGCACGCTAAGAATTGGAAAGGTTAGATCCGACAAACTGCCAATCAGATCCTTAATATCCTTATTCGGCAGGAGCCCTCCTGTTAGTATTATGCCTGATATGTTCGGATATGAAGTGGAGAGAAAGGAAACGATGGAGCCAAGAAGAATCTCATTTCTGTCCCCACCGGTTATAATCAGAGAACCATCATGGATATATTTTAAAGCATTCTCAAAGGTCATTGACGCTATTAAAGGCTCAATGGCAATATTCGACAGATAATCCTGACCGAATAAGATATCAGCGTCAAGACTTTGCGCAATATCGTATATCCGTGGTTTTGGCAAAACAGAATCATAGGGAATAGCGCCAAAGAAATCAATGCCTCTTTTCTCAAGAACACCCTTTAAACTCACTTCAATCTGAGACCCATCTCCAGGATCGACCTTGTTTACAATAACGCCAAGGAAATCACAGGACTCTTCATCAAATGAAGCCTTGCCTGTATATATATCTGACACTATCTCATCGATAGATTTATTATATCCATCCTCTATAAGCAATATGCTGGCATTCAGATTATTGGCAATATCAGCGTTTATATCAAATTCGTAAGCAGATATCATACCCAAGTAATCGGTACCATCAATAACAACAACATCCTTTCCTATCTCAATCCTTTTACAGCAATCCTGTATCCTCTGAAACAGGACATCAGTCTCGTTATTCGAAATGTAATAATTTACATCCTTCATAGACAGGGGATTAATATACTCCAATTCATCCTCAATGCCGAAAATCTCCTTTATCATCACTGATTCTTTATCAAATTTAGCATTTTTGATATATTTTTGCCCAATAGGCTTAAAATATCCAACGCTAGCGACCATACCTCTAAGCGCATTTATCAAACCAAGACATACTACGCTTTTACCTGTATTTGGACCAGTAGATGCAACAAAAATATTTTTCGCCATGTTTGATAAACCCCGCCAAAGACTTTTGTTTACATGGGAGAAGCATAAATCCGCTTCTCATCCATAATATAATATTAATTTTGGGCAAGCTAAGGCAATGTTAGAAATATCTATTAGTTACTTTGAATACAATAAGCCTAACGACCATTCTCATTGCTGACTATCCGAGCTGTATCCCTGGCTATGACCAGCTCTTCATTTGTCGGCACACACAACACCTTAACCCTTGAATTCTGTGTATTCAATTCCCCTTCAGCTCCGATTATTCTTATATTCCTCCCCTCATCCAATTCCACGCCTAGATATTCCATCTCACTACAGCACATGCCTCTTATAAGCGACGCATTTTCACCTATCCCTCCGGTAAAGACAATTATATCGACCCCATTCATTACAGCAGCATACATCCCAATATATTTTTTAATGCGATATGCATACATCTCTAGAGCAAGCCTAGCCCTGCTATTGCCATCATTATAAGCGTTGATCAGATCACGCATATCCGAACTAATGCCAGATACCCCGATCAATCCGCACTCCTTGTTCATCAACGCATCGCATTCCGCTGATGTCAAGTTGTCCTTCTCCATAACAAACAAAGCCATGGAGGGATCAACATCCCCGCACCTTGTGCCCATCATGAGACCCTCAAGGGGAGTAAATCCCATGGATGTATCAACCGACCTTCCAAATTTCACTGCCGTTACGCTGGCCCCATTCCCAAGATGACATGTAATTATCCTCAGCTTCTGTATGTCAATTCCAACAATCTCTGAAGCCCTCTTGGAAACATAGAAATGGCTGGTTCCATGAAACCCATAACGCCTGAACCTATGCTCTTCATAAAACCTGTATGCCAACCCATACATAAAGACATGATCCTCCATTGTTTGATGAAAAGCAGTATCAAACACAGCCACCTGAGCTACATTCGGCAATAGATCTTTGCACACAAGTATCCCATTCAGATTATGAGGATTATGAAGAGGGGCAAGCTCAATGCATGCTTCAATCTGATCAATCGTATCATCATCTATTAGAACAGATTTAGCGAATTTTTCCGCCCCATGCACTACCCTATGACCAACGGCTGAGATCTCACTTCTGTCCCCTATCACACCAAATTCGCTATTTGTTATCTCATCAATAATTCTTGAAATGGCAGAGCCATGATCATGAGTATCGCACTCTTTAGCATAATCATTATCCATAAGCCTGTATTTCATTTTTGAATCAGTCTGACCAATCCTATCAACAACCCCCTTAGCCAGCACATTTTCATTGGACATGTCAATTAATTGAAATTTTACTGTAGAACTCCCACAGTTGATCACCAGAATCTTTATCCCGCTGAATCTATTCATGAGGTAATATCTTTTCACTCCTCTATATTGCCGGGTCTCTCAAATTTCATATTTTAAAATAATCTCTAAATTTTATTTTCTATGGAACAGAAGAAGCATTTCACATTATAATCCAAAATTTCAATTCCTCTTAAGTCCGCTATACACAACCCCCGATAAGGCATCGAGTGAGACTACAGTCCCACTCTTCAAAACCGTTGTCGCTTCAACTGCATTTGCTATCACGGGTATCTCTAATGCCATTCCAACGACTGCCGCCCTTGAGTCCTCTTCATCCTCCTCAGTAATAACCCCGGAAGCATATTTTAAGGCCAATAGTATCTCATCCGTTGTTTTTGAAATAACTACGATATCCCCCGCGTTAAAATCTTTCATAGCATCATCCTTTTTGTGGACAACGTATAAATTTCCGGTTACAGAGAGATTATTTAATCCCTTCCCCTCTACCAGGACATCCCCGATTATATGAACCTTCAGGGTGTTCGTTGTTCCACTTATACCGGCAGGCGTTCCGCCAGTAATTACGACTAAATCTCCATTCTTTATTATGTCTGAATTTGAGGCCTTTTCAATAGCCTGATCAAAGATATCATCTGTGGAATCCTTAATCTCAGTTAGCACGGGACGAACCCCCCATGATAATGATAACTGCCAATAGACATTTCGATTAACGGTTGTAGCAATTATTGGAGATGCTGGCCTAAATTTCGATATCATCTGAGCAGTATGTCCTGATTTGGTTACAGAAATTATTGCTGAAGCGTCAAGGGTATGAGCAGTAACACATGTGGCATGACTAATAGCATTGGTCACATTTCTTGAAACTGCAAAATGAGTGTTGTTAAATCTAGATATATAATCGATGTTCTTTTCGGCATGAATAGCTATCTTAGACATGGTCAACAATGCTTCCAAGGGATATTTCCCTATAGACGTTTCGCCTGAAAGCATTATTGCGCTTGTGCCATCATAGATTGCATTTGCCACATCAGTTATCTCAGCCCTTGTTGGTCTTGGGTTATGTATCATGGAATCAAGCATTTGCGTAGCAGTAATAACTGGCTTTCCAGCGAGGTAACATTTGCTTATCAATTCCTTTTGTATTGACGGTAATTCCTCAAAGGGGATCTCAACCCCCATATCCCCCCTTGCAATCATCACTCCATCGCTAATTCTAATAATATCATCTGCATTATCTACCCCTTCCCTGTTCTCAATTTTTGCAATTATTTTTAGATTCCCCCCTCCATAATCCTCCAGAGTCCTTCTTAATTCCTTTATGCAACTGGCATTTTTCACAAAGGAGGCAGCAATAAAATCAAAATTATTTTCTGTTACAAATTGGAAATCCTTTCTATCCCTTTCGTTAATATAGGGCATATTGATCGACACATTAGGCACGTTTATACCTTTATTATTGCTTACAGGGCCTCCGTTAATAACCTCGCATTGAATTTCTATTTTATTTCTACTTACAACCTTCAATTTAATCAAACCGTCATCAATTAAAATTATATCGCCCCTATCCACATCATTTGTTAATCCTTTGTAGGTGACTGAGACTATTTTTTCATTCCCGACAACATCATCTGTGGTCAATGTAAATATACTCCCAGCCTTGAGTTCTATGCGATCCTTTTCAAACTGTTGAACTCTAATCTCCGGACCCTTTGTATCCATAAGCAAGCCAACTGGAATATCCAATTCATCCCTAAGGGCCATAAATTTTTCAACAGTCTTTCTGTGCTCGTCATGCGTGCCATGAGAAAAATTCAATCTTGCGACGTTCATGCCATTGATGAAGAGTTGTCTTAAGATATTATTCCTCTCCGTTGCAGGGCCAAGAGTGCATACTATCTTAGTCTTTCTCATATTACACCTCTATATGAAAACTTGTATAACGACAATTGAGACACACGCTATTCTAACAGCATCCCTCTGATATACATTCACAACTAAAATAACCAAAATGAGAAGGGATTTATTTTTCCTATGCTATAATATTATAATATTGGGAAAAAGTCATTAAAAATATTTCTTTATGCTGTTTATATAAATAATAAATCAATTGGGTAATGAATGTTTCTTGACTCTCTTCAGATAATCGTATATCATATCTACATTTGAAGAAATTAACAACAATATTGGATTAATTTTATATCAATATAAAAACCGATGACTGAATATTATATTGAAAGAAATCTTGGCGCCCAATGAAGGTTAACCCGCTTGCAATGGGGAGTTCTTTCAACATAATCAAGTTAAATCAATATCAATGGCAAAGTTATATATCTAACTTCAACGAATATAATAAAGTCATACCAATGAAACAAAAATTTTCATAAACATATATTTAATATAATAACTCGCCAATGGGATATTATATCATTAAGATCAAGGTGGAGTGAAACAAATAGTGGAGAAAAAAATCAACATCGAATATGTTAATCCCTTTCTAGTTGGAGCCAGTATGGTCTTTAAACAGCTTCTTAAAATTGAGCTTAAGAAAGGAAAAGTAAAAATTGCAAATAATCCTAAACCCTCACATGAGGTAGTCATCAAGTTAGAGATTACCGGCAATGTTCAAGGAATGGTGGTATATAGTATCGGATTTTATACAGTGAATAAGATTGCAGATGTCCTCGTGCCAGGCCTGTCAGAGGAACAGATAATGTGTGAGTACAAAGATATTATCGGGGAGCTTGCCAACATGATCACAGGTAATGCGATAAATATATTATCCGATAAGGGTCTGGATATATCAACCCCAACAGTTATGGATAGACCCAACTTCGGAACCTACAGCACAGGGAAATATTCAGTATTGGTCCTTAATCTATACAGCCCATACGGTCCGCTGGAGATAAGTATAGCCGTAAAGTAACATATAAACTTAACAGCTGCCTTTATCTTTGCGAAAACAAGGGCTCATGCTTATATTGTTGGGATATACTATAGGCGGCTCGTTCTAGTCCTGTTTATAGAATTATGGCTGATATTTTTACAATTCTATACATCACTCTTTATAACGAAGATTCAGCATAGTCAATATAAAAGGGGAAGCAATATGCAGAGAGACGATCTGACTGGTTCATCGGACAAAACAACCATGATAAAGGAATGCTCAAATAATAACACCAAAGATACCGATTCAGAAATATCCGTTAAATATACAAAAACCTTTCACAATCATGAACCGGATTATTCAAGGGAAGTGTTTCAACTCACCCCGGAAGAACATAACAATATTTTAAACAGGTTGATCTTCCTCTATGGCAGAGATATAGCGGAAGCCTATATGCCCGAACTGGAGCGATATATTCAGATTTACTATGCTCATAAACCTGACCGAATGATCAATGATGAGGAGATGTGTGATCCAAGTGACAGGTTTTCAGAAAAGGACGTTATCCTCATCACCTATGGAGACATCCTTCATGGCGAAGAGCGCTCCCCCCTTGCCACCCTAGCAAAATTTTGCGATACATTCCTCAAAGGGACAATCAATACACTCCATATCCTGCCCTTCTTCCCCTACTCATCAGATAGGGGTTTCTCCATTATCGACTTCGGAACTGTGGATCCTAGACTTGGTTCCTGGGCAGACATTGAAGACCTAGAGGAGCGCTATCAATTGATGTTCGATGGAGTCATCAATCATGTTTCATCGAAGAGTCATTGGTTTCAGGAATTCCTGAACGGAAGCCCCTACTACAGGGACTTTTTCATAACATTCAACTCATATGATGAGCTAACGCTTGAAGAGCGTAATTTGATATTCCGTCCAAGAACCTCTGATATACTTATTAAATTTGATACGATCAATGGCCCAAAATATGTATGGGCTACATTTTCATCTGATCAGATTGACCTCAATTATAAAAATCCAAACGTGTTGATACGGGTAATCGATATCCTACTTATGTATGTGCGTCACGGGGCTGATATTATTCGGTTGGATGCTGTAACATATCTATGGGCAGAGCCAGGGACTCGCTGTATTCACCTGGAACAGACACATGAGATAGTGAAACTCTTTCATGATATTTTAGATATCGTTGCGCCCGGGGTGGCCCTAATAACAGAGACAAATGTGCCTCATGAAGAGAACATCTCCTATTTCGGCAATGGCAATGATGAGGCTCATATGGTTTATAACTTTGCCCTGCCTCCCCTTGTTCTGTATACCTTCTACAAAGAGGATGCAACTCAGCTTTCCAATTGGGCAAAGTCTCTCCATGTCCCTTCGAACACCACCACTTTTTTCAACTTTCTGGATTCACATGACGGCATTGGCCTTATGGCGGTTAAGAACATATTACAAAAAGGGGATATTGACATCCTCATCCATAGGGCAGAGGAACATGGCGGATACATCTCTTACAAGAGTGGCGAAGGTGGCATTGAAGAGCCATATGAGATCAATATAACCTGGTTTAGCGCCCTTAATCGCGAGGATTCTGATGAAGATATTGCCTTTCAAGTCAAGAGATTTGTTGCTTCGAGAATTATAGCCTTGATTCTTAAGGGGGTTCCTGGTATCTATCTCCATAGCCTAATAGGAACCATCAACGACATCCAGGCTGTATTGAAAACCCAATCCAAGAGGGATATCAATCGCACTGTTATCTCTTATAGGGCCATAACCGAGGCCATGAACGATCCCTTTTCCAAGATATCGCGTATAAATCGGGAACTCGGCAGGCTAATTTCAATCAGAACAAAGAAACGAGCCTTTCACCCTAATGGAGATCAACACATCTTAGATCTATCATCTGATATATTTGCCCTCTTGAGGATATCCCCTGAAATGGATCAGCATATAATAGCCCTAACCAATGTGACAAACAGGGTTTGCCATCTGGAGATTCCTCTAAGTACTCTACCCCTTCCAATAGCATCCTCCACCAATGAATATTGGATTGATATAGTAAGCAACATGAAGTGGATGGCAGAGGATGGAAGGCTATTTATAACAATGCAGCCTTATGATGTCATCTGGTTAGAGCCATCAAATGAATTGGAATAGGACATCAGATCATAGCTTTTAAGAGATCATTGACCTTATCCCGATTTTTATTGGCAAAGGTTCTCATCTCTTCCAAATCCTTTGCTTCCATGTTTAACAGCTTTAGATCGCATTCACCAATCTCATTAGGGATCGAGTTTCCTTCATCCCCCAGCTTTAGTTCCTGACTCAAAGCATTTGCGATTCTGAGCAGGGAAACGTCAGCGACGCTAATCTCCTCTGGTAGTTCTTTCATATGATGAAAATCGATTGGATTTATTATTTTTTGGGGAAATTTCCATCGCTTTAAAAGCATTGACGCCACTTCACAATGATCGATACCGATTACCGCCCGCTCGGCTATGTGGAGGCTAAGCTTTTCAAGTTTATTTGCATACTCTAAAGCCTCAAGAAATTTCTCATGAAAAAATTGATCAAGCACAATCTTACCAACATCATGAAGGAGTCCTATTATGAAAAGTGATTCATTGGCATCCTTCTTGCAATGCCTTTTGCCTAATTCCTGAATCAGCGTAGCCACAGCCAAACTATGAGTCCACAAGCCATCCTGCGAAAAGTAGGGATTCTTCTTGAATGTGGGCAGGCTCTTCATGACTCCTATGGACAAGGCCAAAGACTTTACCATGTTAAAGCCAAGAAGGGTTACAGATTTATTTAATTCTGATATCTGTTCAGAGAAGCCATAATAGGCTGAATTGGCAACCTTTAATATCTTTGATGTCAATGCCGGATCATGGGAGATCACATCTGTAATGTCTGAAGCGTTGCTCTTCGAGTCTTCTATTAGGCTCAAGAGCTTGGGAACCACAGCAGGGAGTGTGGGAAGCTCTTCAATCTTTGAATAAATTATCTCTCTTAGTTCTTTTTTCTCCATAGCTTATCCTATCCTTTCAAAATCGGAGTTGTTATTAACCTCAATAAAAATAGTCATTTATACTATATTAGTAAATCGAATAATCCTTTCATCTTTGTCTTCATAAAATTTGACATTAGTTAGTACCTTTTCAATAAGCTTTACACAATTATTAATATTGACTTGAGTGCCGGGATAAATCTTATTTAATATATGTACCATTGGTTCCCGTTTTAGTTGTGTCATCTCCTTTGACGAATTGTAATCCTCTGTTAATAGCTTGAGTTCTTTATTATAATCAGTAATCTTCGATAGTAGCAAGAGACAGCTCTTTCTCCTTACAGGAATAAGATTTGAGATGAAAACCTTTGGATCGTTAAAGAGCTTCTCGCCAAAGATCGATTTTATATATTCCCTAACCTCTTCAATATTATACTTCATCATATCCATTTTTCTCTTCTTTTCCTTAACATCTCTTTCGTATATGCTCTTTCCTACATTAAGTATTGTCTTATTCTCCTTGGGAACCCCGGATTCATTAACAATGATCTCATGCAAGGCAACCGCTTCCCCGCCAATTATTTTCCCATGTTTATCCGTTACAGTAATCTTGTCATTTGATGAGACATTACTATTGATGATAGAATCTACAATCTCAATCTCTCCCACAGCCTGAATTGTTGAATTGAGTATATATTTAGCCTTAACCCCGCCTCCGGCTTTTATCTCTGTTAGGCCCTTGCCACCTATCCCCAATTTCACTTGAATATCCCCACCCGCATCAATTATAGCATCATCAACATGCCCATCTATAATAATGTTGTCCTTTGCTATCACAGAAAAACCGGGTAAGACAGATCCGAATATATGAACAGAACCATTGAAGTCAATATTCCCTGTATCATAGTCCACATCTCCCTTAATCAATGCAACGGGTTTTACTGATACCCTTCTCTTTGTTATTTCAAGGCATCCATCTATTGAAGATACATAAATTGATTTATCGCTGCCGGATTGCACAATATTGCTTCCTCTATCATATCCCTTATTCTCTAAAAATGTCGCCTCGATCTTATCCCCGTAGATATTAAATCCATCCTCAGGTTCAATTGCCGGAATCTTCTCTAATATCTTTTGTCCCTTCCTTACCTCAATAATTGAATTGATCTCCCTGAAATCCATACTTCCATCCTCCAAGACCTTACCAGCCTTCCTCTCCATTTCAATAAGTGGTATAAAATACTCATGGCACCCATCAATCGGGTCCCTCCCAGAAGCTACTAATATTCGGGTAATCTTTGGTTCATTTACATCGATTTTGGTTAATTGATCTATAATCAAATTTTTTTCCACAATGGAAAAGATGTTCTTCTTAACCAATGTCTCCTCTATATCCCTATTTGTTGGGATCTTCCGAAATTTTGTCGGATGGACTATATAATAAGCCTTGCTCTTATCCTTTGGAATCTGTAGAGGTTGAAACAATGATATAGTTGAACTGTTTTTATCAAATATTGAAAAGCCATAATCTGAGGTCTTATAAATCTTTGACTTCTCATCAAAATATATTCCTTCACCAGATTTTAAAGTAACTAGTTTTACGATTGTATGAAAGCTATATTCATTATCAATATGTATGGTCGCATCCTCAATATCGTCGCCTTCGACTACTTTAGCGATATTTTCATTTCTATACACAAAATTATTTGGCGATGAAAGAGCCAGAGATTTATTCCCCTGCTCATCAGTCTTTTCAACGAACATTCTGGTAACCTTAGGATCTATATAGAATATTACTATCTTCATAAATTATTAATTCTTACTTTCCCGCTGTAATCGCATATTCTGAATTAAATATATCCAAGATATTTGATGCGCATATGGTTTATCAGGTGTAGAATGATTCTTGCTCAATATTGGCACTAATACTAGTTATAATCACACGAAAAGGTGAAAAAATCAACCCCATTTAATAATACATCCATAAAATACATAGGGTAAGCGAAGGCATTCGAGGCTTTGATAAAATTGAAGGGGATGCATTAAATATTGGGAAGGAATTTCAAAGGCGAATAACTGAGAAGTCACTTGAAGAACAACGGGAAAAAGTTGAGCAAAAAAAACTGCTCGCATTGCGGAGCAAAATTAATAATCAGGGGTATATGTGAGAGATTCGTTCAAAGCCTTTCAGGCCGGTTAAAATTGACGGGTATACGCTGGACTCTCCAGCATGCGAATGCAATGGCAAGGCTTCGATGTAAATATTTCGAAGACCGTTGGCATAATTTCTGGAATTCTATAAATTCAAATGATTATATCAGGGAGCATGGCAAGACTCATGTTATAGCGGCATGACCTAAAATTTAATTTGCTACCTGTAAAGTTTCAAAATAGCGACTATATATTAAACAATAAATTCAATTTAAAACATCATCCAAATAAATGGGACTGTAGAAACATCGCATATAACCTATCATTAAAACAATCCAGGAGTCCGATAATATATTCATAATAATGCCCTTAAGACACCATTAAAGATATGAAAAAATGCCTTGTTCTACAGATCATTCTTATTGTGCATCTGTGTGCCCCGCAATTAGATGCAGAGGATTATCAGTATCAGTATTTCAAAGAAAAGAAGGAATACACACCATTTTCTGACTATATACCAAAGGTTAGGCTCCACTATAAAACTGTGCCGCACTACCTGGAGGATTATTACCAGCTTTATGGAAAGAAACAGTATTATAATGAAAACTCGCTAAGAAAGAATATTGAAAGATTGAAGAGGGCCCTAGAATGCAGATTTAGGCATCCTTCAGAGGCTCTAATTAAGATTGAGACAAAGGATGAATATCTCAAATACCGAAGGCTCATGTTTATGCATATAAACATTCTCATAATGAGAAATTATCTAAGAATAGCGTCAAGATATGACAAAAGACGAATCTATTTCTACAACCTCGATTTTGCTAAGGAGATCAGGGAGAGCCTTGACATTGCTGAAGGGCTGTACAGGAAGGCTATAGGCTATTGGAATAAAGCCAAAGGATATGCGGAGAAGGCCAGCAACATCAGGATAACAACAGACCTGGGATTCATTGAGTCAGAGAGGTATTCCATTATTAAGGGAGAATTAAATTATCGCAGGATTATTGATGATCATATAAAGAGGCTCAAGGAGAAGAGAAAAACTCTTAATAATGGACTTGCCTCAATGAAAAGATAATTGCCAATTCGATCAAAATTCATATTGCGCTGAAAGGATGAAGATATCATCATTGGTCTCAATATTGAGTTCACCCTCAAGCCTTTTCCATTTATAATTGGGCTGCATCCTTAGACCAGGAGGGATATAGTAGTTAATCCCAAGGGTATAGGTCTTCATAGTCTCTTCCCCGCCAAAGATAGAGTTTTCATCAGTGTAGGAATCGAATCTAAATCCAGCTTCAAGACGATCCTTCAGTATCTCAACAATAACCCTGAGTTCATAGCCGTGATACCTATAATCCGGCTCATTATTGTTGTCAAAGTCATCCTCAACAACCCCTTTCCCATACATGCCAGTGAGTCTGATTCGATTAAAGATGATTATCTGTATGTCAGAGGACCAGGATTCCCGATCTATATCAAGAACCGTCTTTGTGTCATTATAGAGTATATTCGGGTGTCTGTTCCGATTTCTATGCCCCCCAAGGCGAAATGATGATACTGGGAAATCTACCAGATGAAAAAGCCTCATAATATCCCATGATAGCCTCGTCCCGAAAAAATATGCTCCAAAGGTGTTAGTGTATACAAATTGCCTGCTCTCATTGCCCCCTACAAAAAGATTTGCCCCAAGCCCATTTGATATCATACAGTGATATGTGAATCCGTAAAGATTTCCCCTAATAGCCACACCCAAATCCCTATAATAGGTTTGGACGCTGGTAAAGGGGGAGATGCTCGATGTGCTCTTTGATAATGACCAGTTGGCCACATTGTCGGTAAAGCGGCTTCGTGTAGCAAATTCAAGATTTGAGCTGCTGGTTTCAACCTCATAGGTTGATGGTATCTTCATCTGCCCGGCCCGGAGTTGAAGATTATCCTTTATCAATAAATAATGTACATAGGCATCCAGCATTGATGGGGTGCCGCTTTCAAGCTTTGCTGATATCTTGCCCCTAAGTTTGCCATCAATATTCTCAATATATACCCTTGCCCTATTAAAGCTGAACCCCGATGCCTGCTGTGCAGCCTCATCATTTGTTAAACGCTGCCGCTTCCCATTCTCCACCCCTTCATAGATATACCATAACTGAAGATAACCTCCAATATGCACATTAAAGGTATAAAGAGGATCATCCTTAATCTTATCAGGGATTTCGGGATTATTGATTCCTCCATTGATATAAATAGACGCAGGGTTATTCTGCGCCTTTAGGGGATAGCAAAAAAATAACACCAATAGAATCAATAAACTTCTCAAAGCCATATTTTAACTATATTCTTACGATACATGGCGTCGCTCTATCTATTTTTCCGTTACCCCTTGGCCATAAACAATAAGTTTTTTATCCATAATCAAGGACCATCCGTTTATCCAATCATATTCCTCATACCCATCGGGCATAGGATCAATGCGAATTACACAAGTGCCCTTAACAGCATCGCCTGCATTATGATCAATGTTATCGTCATAGTCCCATCCATCGCCATATGTATTGGCTCTTGAGCCACGATCCGGTCTTCCGGCCGATTCCTGGGGACGCACAATTCGATAGGGGCCCTCTCCGCCTATTCTCCCGTCTGTGCTATCGTAGTAGGATTCATCCAGATAGCCATCATCGCGTTCATAAGCAAGAATCATATATAACTCATCAGGGATCTCGCTGCCATGGGCTAGCCCATCCGGGATTATATCAGGATAATTGATGAGATTCCTCTCAGGATCATCGGGCCAACTGGGGACTGAATAATATATGCCCCTGGGATAACTGTAATTGATATCCTCATCCAGATCAAAATCCTTCTGATAACCATCAGGAGCAAAGAAGGTCATGCCAGTAGCGCCTGATAAATCAATGCCCGCCGCAGCGATTAGATCCAGGATTGTTACCCCTTTGTAGGTTACATAATCATCATATTGCTGTTTATGAGCGTTAAGCAGCATAAACTGTTCATGTTTATTCATTGCGGTAACATCATCCCAGTAAAGCTCTATTGTGGGAGCAAGGGGCTGACCAGGATAACTGTCGGCATCCCCGGGAAAACGCAAGTCCTCAATCTCTTCCGCATTTGAATATGTATCACTATCAGAATCCTGATCAGCGATAGCTTGCAGTGCTTCCTGATTTCTGCCCGCATTATTATAAGCAAGGCCATAGGGATTAAGGGTAGACTCATAGGTTGAAGGGTACCCGGATGTGAAGTCACTCCCCTCTTCAAATGCCTTTAGATGGCAATAAGAACAGGGATTATCGATATTCTTTGTCTTTCCGCTATCCGCATAGGTAATCCTTCCCCCGGAATGGCATGTCTGGCAATCATCGAGTCGTTTGCCAACTGTGGAGGGATATGTTTTCACAAAATTGTTAGCATCCACATCACTTTCATGGCCTGAATATGCCCGTGATGAGACAATTTCCGTTGGGACAAAGCTATTAGAGCTGCTATCATCTGAACATGCGCAGAAGGCGATCAGAACAATGTAAAGGATGACCATAGGATTATTTAATTTATTTAGCATAACGGATTCCTCCTAATCTTTAATAGTTTTTTCCATGAAAAAAGCGGTTACTAGCATGTCAACAATAAAAGTAATTTATTGTAATAAAATGTAATAATTAACTATATATTGTAGTATTTCACGCAAAAAGGGCGATTAAAGCGGACGATTGTTCTATATGACTGGGTATAAACTACAAATAGGTATGCGAAATTTATGTAATTTATCAAATTAGTTATTGAAAATTATCCATATCCCTTATAGAAAATGATGGAGGGGAATCCATGCCCAAGGATATGATGAACACAAAGGAAGTGGCGGAGTATCTCGGAATTCACGAGAAACAGGTTTATTCGCTAATAAAGTCCGGCAGAATCCCCTGCACACGCATTACAGGCAAATGGATATTTCCAAAGCACATTATCGATGAATGGATCACATCACATGCCCAACATGGGACAACAGGCACAGAGGGAAAGACTAAAACCCCTGAGGGATACATAATGTCTGCCGGTAGCAATGATCCGATCCTTGATATTCTTTTGAGCTATATGAAACAGTCTCATCCTGGTTTTTACATATTCACCTGTAGTATTGGAAGCACCAAGGGTCTATGTATGCTGGGCGAAAGGAAAATTGACGTTGCCTGGTGTCACCTGCTAGATCCCAAAACCGGCGATTACAACATTCCATATTTAGCAGATTATATTCAGGATATGAAGGTCGCAGTGGTGCATCTTTTCTATAGAGAACTCGGTTTTATCCTCTCTCCACAGGCAAAATTAAATGTAACCGAATTTAGTGATCTCACAGCTAAGGGCGTGGAGTTTGTCAATCGACAGGAGGGATCAGGCACCCGAGTGCTGCTCGATTATCATTTGCAGCGGACGGATATTGATCCCCATCTGATAAATGGCTATGAGCGTGTGGTACATACACACTTTGAAGTGGGACTCGCTGTGTTGTCAGGCGAGGCAAATATTGGCATTGCGACTGTAGCTATATCAAATCTATTCGGCCTGCCCTTTGTTCCTTTAGTACGGGAAAGCTTTGATATGGTTCTTTCGCAAGAAACATTTTTCCTAAAGGGCCTACAGGCATTCATTGACACCCTTAAAACAGAGGAATTCAGAAAAATCGTTAAGCCCCTTGGCAATTACGATTTCAGTGAATCTGGGAAAATCATACACTCCGTATCCTAGATATTACCAGATGATATTTCTTACTTATTGATACAAAATTAAAAATCCACGAATTTAACTCTAATATTATTTTCATCGATAGACGATAATTATATTATCTTATCTATCATACTGCTAATGCTGGATAAGGCATGACATGGATAATAATCTATTTTTCTATAATATGGATTTTTTTGTGTTTATAACAATTGAAGTTGTAATAATAATAATTTTTTTAATTCTGCTTCGATATTCCAAATTCAATGGCGGGGTTTTTGACAGAAGAATTTCAGAGAGGAGAAGATCAGAGCGGAGAGTTCATAAAAATAGATATGAGACAGATAATAAAGACAAACTTGATAGAAGAAATTCAAACAGGAGGAGCACAAATAGAAGGGCATTCAATCTGAGAATAAAGACTTAATATTAAAAAAAATTATTCATGCTGCCCAGTTCTATCCCCCATCCCCTTAATCCAAATAATCCAAAGTTCTGTGTTCTAAATTTTTTAAATGTAGATCTGTCCAAAACCACGATATAATCAATAAAAGCATATGCCCTGTGGCGATGCTTATGAAGATGCCAACCATTCCCATCTGCAAAAATTTTACTGATAAGAATGCCAGGGGTATTGTAATTAGTCCTATTTGGATCAATCGTATTAAGAGGGCCGGCAGGGGCCTTCCTGTGGCTTGAAAGGTGGCTCCGGATATAGCGATAGTGGAGATGCCGATATAGGTAAATGAAATATATCTTATCTGTAAAACAGCCCCCTCAATTACCTCCTGAACCGTTGTAAAAAAACCGAATAATGGACGAGCAGCTAAATTGTAGACAAAGGCCAGGAATAATACAATAGATAAGGCAAACATAACATTAAATTTATAAATATTGATCAATCTCCTTATATTCTTTCTTCCATAATTCTGTCCGATCATTGTGATAGTGGAAGAAGATACAGCTATCGCCGGGATAAGCAATATTTGATCAGTTCTGCTGCAAAGAGACCAGGAGTTCATAGCCACTTCATCAATTGAGCTTACTATATTATTCAGAAAGATAAATGTGATGGACATAGAGAGCATGCTGAGGGATTCAGGAAATCCAATACGAATAATATGGTATATAATTGTTTTTCTAGTTTTAAATAGATTCCAATGAATAGGAACGCATGATTTTTTTGTAATGAAAAGCTGAATCACATATACCCCGGCAATGGCATAGGAGATTGTAGAGGCTAGTGCAGCGCCAGCCACCTCCATTTTAAATCCAAAAATAAGAAGGGGATCGAGTATCATATTTGACACAAACGCAATAATTGAGGCTATGGCAATATTCTTGGTTAATCCTTCCCCCTGGAGAAGGCCAAAAAATACATATGCGAAGAGCATCATCCCAAGACCCGGAAGCAGATAATAATAATAATCAAGCCCATACTGTATAGCATCAACGGTTAATTCTGTTCCCGCAAGGAGATGGATGATTTCATGTGCAAATGAATATCCGAAGGTAATTATAAAGAATGCAATAATTGAAGAGATGAAGAGCCCTGTATCCGCAGTATTATCAATTATCCTTTTATTATTTTCCCCGATGCCCCTCGCAATAAGGGTACTTACCCCCACTGTGAGGCCTATGCCTAATGACATAAATAAAAAGAAAAAGGGGAAAACAAGCGCAGGACCACTGAGAAGGGCAGTTGATGAGGGGTCAATCTGTGTGATGAAGAATGTGTCTGTTATCAGGTATAGGTATGCTAGTAGATTGCTTATTGCTATTGGTATTGTAAGTTTTAATGTCACAGGCCATATCCTTCCCTGAAACATATTCTTAATTTCACTATTTGAGATATTCTCCATGGTATTGACACACTCCTTATTTACTGTCATTGAGAAAGGCTTCCCCCTCTACACTAACCTTGCCTAAGGGTCAACAATCCTTCAAAAAAATTGTCCATGATTATTCTTTCCATAACCAATAAAAGCAATTTTTTATGGTTCTACGGCCCTTAGCTAGTCTCATCTCAATTGACAAAGTATCGCTGAATAAATCAAGCACTTCAATAATTATACAACTACTTACGGTTTCAAACGATAATAAAAAGGAAATCTAAGGCCTTGCTCTCCTATTCTCCATTAAATTTATTAATATTGTAACTAGTCATGTGTTTTTTCATATACACTATTAGACAAAAAATGTATAAAGGATGAGTTAGGGGTATTAAAAGTATGTCATCCCGGCTGTAGCGTAACGAAATGCCGGAATCTAAAGCAATTTTTTAAAGGGTTTTGAAAACATTTAAGACTCCTGCATTCGCTGGAATGACATTAGCTGATTAGTTGCTTAATTTCAATATATTTGTATTAAGGTATCAGATGCCTTTTGTAGAAAAAGAATATACCTTCTCAGATTCATCGATATACAGTCAATTAAAGGACCATTGTCCCCTTTGCGGCGGGAAAGAGATTGAACTCAAATACATAATAGATAAATATAATCCTTTTTTTAGGGTCGATAGATGCAGATTATGTGGCTTCATCTTTATGAATCCCGCCTTTCAAGAGAGCATAATCGAGGATTTCTATAGTGAGGATTATTATAAATGTGGAAGGGATTATTCCTACTATGATGAGAGGGAGTTGGAAAGATATGCCGGCTATGTGTGGGAAAAGAGGATTGAAATAATAAGAGGGCATGCAGCCAAGGGCAATTTACTTGACATAGGCTCCGCTTTTGGCGGATTCCTAAAATTAGCCTCACAATACTTCTCCCCCTATGGTATAGAGCTATCGGAGTATGCTGGAACATACGCAAAGGGCCTTTTTGGTAATAATATTCATATTGGCAGCCTATATGATAATCCCTTTAAAGAAAAATTCTTTTCAGTTATCACCATGATAGAACTCATAGAGCATCTTGCAGATCCAGTAACAGCTATTAGGGAATGTTACAGGCTACTGAAAGGTGGCGGGCTGCTTGTTATTCAGACAGCGAATATGGATGGACTCCAAGCAAGAGTATTGGGTGATAGATATGCCTATTATATGCCGGTTCATTTATCCTATTTTACAAAAAAAAATCTAACCTCTCTTTTAAAATGGCAAGGATTTAGTAGAATTATTACATTTCATCCAGTTGAATTCGGTCTGTTGCCCAAGCTTTTAAAGTCAAGATATTATTTCAAATCATATACAGACTATCATAAGTGGTTTAGAATATCATTCTATCACTATATTAGCAAAATCAGGTACAGGGACTCATCAATCACAAGCTCTATGGTCATTTATGCATTCAAATAGGTGTTTGGATATTTATTGAACTATAGAAATTGATAGAGTGTGATTATGTCCTTATCCCTTTCTTATCAATGAAGTTGAGAAGGGGTAATCCGATTTTGAGTTTCAGATAAGAAAGATAAATGCTATGCAACTATCATGAGCATATACAACCGATAAAACCCTAAACACTTTCTCTGTTGAGATTTAAAATGATTTTCACCCGCAGGATGATTGAGGTTGTTTACTTTAAAATAACTCGACTTTTTTCTTGACAATATTCAATTATTTAGTTTTTTATCATCAAATAATATTAGGTAGTTGTTATTGTTTCTGCAGTAAGGCTATTCCCATAATGCCATCACTTCTTGAAGATTATTATAGCGAATTATGTCAAGTAATATTCTAATATAGATATTTTGCAGCAACAAACCCAGATTTTTACAAATAAAGGAGTATAATATATGCCAATCACAAAAGGGCCGTTAAACGGTATCAGAGTATTAGATTTGACTCAGGCTCATGCAGGTCCCTTTGGCACCCTGCTTTTAGGGGATCTTGGGGCTGAAATAATAAAGGTGGAGCCACCTACAGGTGAATTCATGAGAATGGGAGATCCTAAGGTACATGTTTCGCATTCCTACATAATAGGACTCAATCGCAATAAGAAGAGTATATCATTAGATTTAAAGGGTGAAATAGGCAGAAAGACCTTCTACGAATTAGTGAAGAAATCTGATATAGTCTTTTCAAATTATCGAGCTGATGTGCCCAAGAGACAGGGAAGCGATTTTGATACCCTTAAGAAGATAAACCCAGGTATTATCCGTCTTAATATTTCGGGTTATGGTGAGACGGGACCCTATATTGCTTATCCCTCCTTTGACATCATCGCATGCGGGCATAGCGGAATTTTGAGCATATCTGGAGAGCCTGGAAGGGCTCCGGTAATACCCGGCGGTATAGCATTAGCTGATATGATGGGCGGTATCTTTGGGTGCATGTCCGTATTAGCCGCCCTTGTGAAGAGGAATAGGGATGGCAAGGGGATGAAACTGGAAATAAACCTTCTTGATGGGCTTTTGGTTATGCAACAGGTTATGTTTCAACTCTATTTCCTATCAGGGAATGAGCCTGGCCATCAGGGGAGAAGACATATGATGGCTGCCGGATATGGGATATATGATACAAAGGATGGATATATAACCATAGCTCCAATTGATTTGGAGAGGGTGCTTAAGCTCATTGGACTGGAGTATGTGTTGAGCGATCCGCTTTATGATTCCTCTGAAAAGAGATTAGCCAACAAAAAGGGATTGGATCAATTGATTGAAAAGGCCTTCCTTGAGAAAACGACTGAAGAATGGCTTAAAATCTTGCGTGATGAAAACGATATAGCCTCAGGGCCTGTGCTCAATCTAGATGATGTGATTAATGATCCCCAGGTTAAGCATAATAAGATGATTATTGAAATGGCGCTTAAGGGGGAAAAATACAATACTGTAGGCTCTCTTTTTAGGTTATATAATGAAGACGGGAGTCTAATTGAGGGTAATCCTGAACCGCCTCCTGATTTGAATCAGGATATTGAAGATGTATTGAGTGAGGTATTAGGATATTCTGGCGATCAAATTGATGAATTAATTACTGAGACTCAATCAGGTCTAAAGAGAACGCAGGAGCGCGTAAAGAGCATGACCCTGCTCACAGAAGATGACATTGCAGAGGCGGAGAAGACAAAAAATCAAAATAATTAATCATAATAAAACGAGTATCAATAGTAAGTAAAAGATTGAAAATATACTATCATAGTTTACACGGTTATTTTGCAAAACAGAAGACAAGAGAGGAGGAATAAAATAAAATGGCAATAACGAAAGGCCCATTGTGCGGCATTAGGATTCTCGACATGAGTCAAGCTCATGCTGGACCCTTTGGAACTATGCTTTTAGGAGATCTTGGAGCAGAGATCATAAAAATTGAATCCCCGCTGGGAGATATATTGAGATATGGTGAAAAAGAGGTAAATCCGATAAACTACTATGTTTTAACACTTAATCGGAATAAGAAGGGCATTGTATTAGACCTTGGAAGCGAAAAGGGGAAGAAGGCATTTTATGACTTGGTAAAAAAATCAGATGTGGTTTTTTCTAATTTTCGGGCAGATGTTCCTAAGAGGCAGGGGAGTGACTTCGAAACCCTGAAGGAGATCAATCCCAATATTATAAGATGCAACATCTCTGGATATGGCCCGACTGGACCATACGTCAAGTACCCCTCCTTTGATATAATAGCCTGCGGTCACAGCGGAATTCTAAGCCTCTCTGGGGAACCCGATAGACCCCCAGTAATCCCAGGCGGCATAGCAATGGCTGATATGATGGGCGGCATCTTTGCTGTGCTATCTATCCTAGCTGCGCTAATAAGTAGAGATAAAGATGGGAAGGGTGTCAAGGCAGAGGTTAATCTTCTGGATTCACTTATACTCATGCAAAAGGTTCTCTTCCAGAACTATTTTGCCAGCGGCAATCTCCCAGGGCTTCAGGGGAGAAGACATCATATGATGCAAACCTATGGCGTTCATGACACAAAGGATGGATATATGACAATTGGACCTGGAAGCGAGGATAAGTTGGTAGAGTTGGTGGGTCTTGATTGGATGTTTAAGGATCCGAAATTCGATAATATGATGAATAGAATTCTCAATGCGGAGGAATTCAGGGAACATTTTGCCAATGCCCTGAAAAAGAAGAACACCGATGAGTGGGTAAATATATTTCGGGATGAAAACGATATACCCTCAGGGCCTGTTCTGAGTTATGAACAGGTTGCCAATGATCCTCAGGTTGAGCATAATAATATGATAATTGAGATGGAGATCAAGGGGCAAAAATATAAAACCATTGGTCCTGTATTCAAGATGGAAAATGAGCTGGAGGGAGATCCGGAGCCGGCTCCAGATTTGGGACAGCATACAAAAGAGGTCTTAATGGATATATTGAACTATTCTGATGAGCAAATACAGCAGGTTGAGGCAGAAAATGAAGCTGGAGTAGAGAGATTGATGAACCGCAATCTAAAAAGGGTAAAAAGATAACTCAAATGTTGTTTCTCATCAGGGATCTGTTCCGATAGAGTACAGAGCATATCAATACAATGATTCCGACAAGCATTTTAGCGACATGGATCATAGAGAGATTAAAAGACTAATTCACAATTCAAATAAAATCACTGTACTTACTGGCGCAGGCATCTCAACTGAATCTGGCATTTCTGATTTTAGGAGTCCTGGAGGAGTATGGAGTCAATATAAGACCGTAACCCTTCAGGAATTCCTAAGCGATAGTGAAAAGCGGAGGTATTACTGGAGATACAAGAGCGATACAATTCCTTCAATGATTAATGCGGAACCAAATCCGGCTCATTTCGCATTGGGCAAGCTGGATAAGGATGGCAGATTATTCTGGCTCTTAACTCAAAATATTGATGGCCTTCACGAAAAGGGCGGGGTTGCGGAAGAAAGAATAGTAAACCTGCATGGAACTAATATGAAAGCAATCTGCTGGAGCTGTAAAAAAATATTCAATATTGAAGATGTGTTTGATCAGATTGCTGAATTCGACTATGATCCCAGGTGTGTGGATTGCAATGGGTATATTAAGCCCAATACCGTATCCTTTGGACAGAACCTGAATCCTGATCATATTTCCCTTGCGGAGAAGGCATCAAAGGAATGCGATCTCTTTATGTCGCTTGGTAGCTCATTGGTGGTGTTTCCTGTATGCTCATTCGTTGAGGTGGCTTACCATAACAAAAGACCGATAATAATCATCAATCGAGATCCAACCCCTTATGATAAATACGCGGCTTATAAATTGTCCGATTCTCTGGCAGAGATCCTTCCTACGCTAATTTGAGACTCATGAATTATCCGGAGATTATAGTCTTTGGCCGCAATTGCATTGATTATATTGCGATAGTTGATGAATTTCCCAGGGAGGATCAGAAGGTTCCCCTTGAATTCAGATTAGAGGAAGCCGGAGGACAGGGTGGCACTTCATCCTGCTGCATCTCTAGGCTTGGTGGATCAGTTGCCTATATTGGGAAGGTCGGTGATGATGAGGTTGGAAGATTCTGTTTAAACCGCCTGAAGGACTTTCGTGTTAATACAAAATATATTGAGATAGTAAAGAAGGGAAGAACCCCCATCGCTTATGTATTTGTGACAAAATCGAATGGCAAGAGAACGATAATCTATGATCATTCCACCCTTCCCATAATAGAGATTACGAAGAGTATCGAGGAAATACTATCTAAAGCCAGGGTAGTATTGCTTGATCCGGAGGTGACTTATCTTGCCAAGGTGTTAAGGCCCTTGGCTGAGGATAGGTTTAGGATTATCTATGATTGCGAGAGATGGCGGGATGGCATAACTGACATCATGGAGGTTGCTGATTACTTTGTCCCAACCGCAGACTTCCTTGACTCAAAAGAGCTACCCTTTGATAATAAATCATTCTTTGATAAGATATTCAGGCTAAAGGAGATGTTGAAGGGAGAGATAATAGTGACAAAGGGCATTGAGGGCGCCTACTATATAAAGAACAAGAGTCTTTACCATGTCCCAGCCATCAAAATTCGGATTAAGGATACTATTGGGGCCGGCGACAACTTTCATGCAGCTTTGGCTTATGCCATAAACAGGGATTATACCTTGGATATGGCGGTTAAGCTTTCTGTAACCGTGGCCTCACTCTCCTGTAGAGAATACGGAGGCAGGAATGGGATTCCAAATTTAACGGAAGCTATAAAAATAGCTGAAGATATTGAAGAGAGGTTAGTGTAGTTTGTATGAGATATATTTTAATGCATCAAATTAAATCATAAGTGTAACCAAAGTATAGATAATTAAATGAGGAGACTTGGATAGAATGGCAAAAAAATTAAAGATTTTTGGGATTATTCTAATATTAGTTTTGATTGCTGGAATTTTTGTATATTTTAGATACTTCTTTACTTATGAGCAGAGGAATATTGTCAAGAGAAAGATCGAAGTCATCACCGGTCAAAATCTTACTGTTACAATTTTTGGTTTTGATGGAAAAATTATTAAGAGGTGGAATGGAGTACAGAAGATAACATCCGGCAAGGAAGGGAGAAATTATACTTACTTCTATACTCGTGATGGGAAATATGTTCAAATACCGAATTCTGTATGGTATGTAGCAGAAGAGGAGTAGGTTGCTCAACAGCAACGTTCAGTTTTTAAGGGGAATAGGTCAGAAAAGGGCCGACATTCTTAGGAGCGAGGTTGGGATAGAAACAATTGAAGACCTCTTATACTTTGCTCCAAGGAAATATATTGACAGGTCTGCATTCAAAGCAATAAAAGACTCCTTTGTCAATGAGACTGTCACTATCGCTGGCACAATCAAGAGTGTAAGGGTCCTTGGTAGAAACAGAAAATTTCTTGAAGTGGAAATTACCGATGACACTGACTCCCTTTGCGGCATCTTTTTTCAAGGATTGCAATATTTAAGGGGCATTTTTAATTTAGGGGATTACGTTCTTTTCTCTGGGAGAATAGATTTTTATAGAAAGAAGCAGATTGTTCATCCCGATTTTGACTTCATTGATATAGACTCTCAGATACAATCCATCCATACTGGAAGGATTGTACCGCTATACAGATCTACTCAAAAGCTAAAGAGATACGGTCTTGATTCAAAGGGTTTCAGGAGAATAATCAGGGATGCTATCGATTCACACCTATTCTACATTGAGGATCCTCTCGATGCATCTCTACTCTTAAGGCTTCAGCTTAACCCCCTTCAGGAGGCCATCTTTTCCCTGCATTTCCCGGATTCGATGGAGAAGGCTGAACAAGCAAGGAAAAGACTCTCCTATAATGAATTATTTTTCCTGCAATATTATCTGGCCATTTCTAGAAAGTATTCAAGGGAAGAATTGAGGATAATTAAGAATAATATTGATACTTCTCTATTCAATAAACTTATATCAAGCCTGCCATTCGAGCTGACTGTTGATCAAGTGAAGGCCATTGAGGAGATAAAGAGGGATATTGAGAATCCCTACCCCATGAACAGGCTACTCCAGGGGGATGTTGGGTGCGGGAAAACCGTGGTTGCGATGGCTGCATCTATGCTCGTGATCGGAAGGGATGAACAGGTTGCTTTCATGGCGCCTACGGAACTATTAGCAAATCAGCATCTTGATATTTTTGAAAAATTACTGCCCTCGGATGTAAAGATATCACTTTTAACCGGAGCGATACCTAAATCTGAGAAAGGGGAGCTATACAGTTCAATCTCCAATGGTGAAACTGATATTGTTATTGGCACACATGCCATTATTCAGGAGGGTGTTACCTTTCATAACCTGGGGCTTATTATCATTGATGAGCAGCATAGATTCGGTGTAAATCAGAGGGCAAAGTTGAGGGGGAAGGGGGAGCATACAGATCTGATTATTATGACTGCAACACCCATCCCGCGATCCCTTTCATTAACACTCTATGGCGATCTCGATGTGACATATATTAAGGAAAAGCCAAAAAACAGGCTCGCTATTAAAACCCTTTCCCTCCCTGAGTCCAGATTAGGGGGGGTTTATGCCTCTGTTGAGAAATATATCAATCAGGGAAGACAGGCATATTTTGTATTGCCCCTTATTGAGGAATCAGAAAAGGTTGATATTAAATCCGCAATTGAGGTGTATGAACATCTTAAGGAAAACATATTCCCGCATAGAAGAATTGAGATACTTCATGGAAGGATGTCACCTGAGGAGAGGGGCGTGATAATGCATTGTTTTAAGGATGGGGAGATCGACATACTGGTTGCCACAACTGTCATCGAAGTGGGGATTGATGTGCCAAACGCCAATATAATAGTAATTGAACATGCGGAGAGATTCGGCCTTTCAACTCTTCATCAATTGAGGGGGCGTGTGGGAAGGGGGATTCATCAATCATTTTGCGTTCTCACCTATCCGGATAACATATCTCAGGTGAGTAAAAAAAGAATAAACTCCATAGCGTCTATGGATGATGGATTTAAAATAGCTGAAGAAGATTTAAAAATTAGGGGTAGCGGTGAGATCATAGGGATTAGGCAGCATGGACATTCGATAGGATTTGAATTCTCCGATCTACATAGAGATGTTGACCTCATCCTATCAGCAAAGAGAGAAGCGGAAAGGGTTGTATCAGAAATAGAGGATGTTCATACTTTGCTCATCAAATTAGAGGATAATCTTCAATTCTCGCCTATTATGAAAGGAATCAGAACAAAAAGGATTCTGTCTATCCTATCATAGCTTAGCAAAAGTAAAATCACAATGCAAATCCCTGAGGACTCGTTGGGTTATGATGAGATGACAGAATATTATAGAACAACAATTTAAGGCGACTACCCAAGAGGTGATTAATAAGCCGATTAATTCCCTTGACAATAATTACGGCTATTATGATATTATGATAAAAATTGTCTTAAGATTATACCAAGGATGGCCGATTACCACCCATTTGAAAAATAATATGTGAATGTCATCACGAACACCTTTATGTACGATTATCGGCACTTCACACTATAAGGAGTGATTATGGAGACACAAGATTATGAATTAGTATTACCAGAGATTGATGAAAATATTGAACAGGATGAAGAATGGTTGATAATAAACTATGGAGAGAGACAGGAGCGGGTAAAATTCCACGATTATGGCGCAATTTATAATATTCCAGGTCTATATGAAGAATTATTCTATGAACAGCTTCATTGCAAATCCCCTACAGTGGTGTGCGACCTTTTAAACAATACAATTGAAGAAATGGACAACAGTATAAATGATCTTAGAGTTCTTGATTTTGGGGCCGGGAATGGGATGGTCGGAGATATTTTGAAGTCTGAAGGATGTGATCTGTTAGTTGGAGTAGATATTCTGCCAGAAGCCAAAAACGCTGCCTTAAGGGATCGGCCAAATATCTATGATAATTATCATGTAATGGACTTCTCCAATCTCAATGAGGTTGATACAAATGTTTTAGAACAATATAACTTTAATACTCTCATCTCTGTTGCGGCCCTCGGATTTGGAGATATCTCCCCTATTGCATTTCTCAATGCATATAATTTAATCGAGGATGATGGAATAGTTGTATTTAATATTAAAAATAAATTTTTATCGGATGATGATGAAAGTGGATATAAAGATATCATCGATAGTATTAACGATGAATATATTTCCATCCACCATAAAGAGGAATATTGTCATAGGTTATCCCTTGATGGCAGGGAACTCTATTATACAGCGATTGTATGTTCAAAAATAAAAAATGTAGATTTTGAAGAGATTGTGCAGTAATCTATATAAATTACTATTACCTTAAGGAGATGGCCAACTCAGTGTCCCTTCAATCAAAGATTAAAATGGATATTCTTTTCTATACTCATTCTAAATAGGTTTGCGAATAAATTAGATAACGGATTTCCCAATAATTTCAAATTTTTCAGTTAGTATAGATCTTAACTCCTTTTCATAATCTTGAAGATTATTTAGAAAATG
>JAXHTS010000080.1 GCA_034190085.1 Spirochaetota bacterium | reverse complement strand
ATATTTTTGTTCAGGAGGAAAAATTTTTAACTTCTTCTAAACTAATAATTTTTTAAGCTAATAATAGGTGGAACTCTTCCAAACTTACCAGCATAGCTGGTAGTTAAATTTATAATTTATTTGGTATCTTGGTGGGACAATGGATGATGAGGAGGATTATGTTGCAAAGATGAGGATTGGTCAACTCCAAGCATCCATGATTTCAGGGACAGGCAATGAGTCCATCTGTCCCGGCATCTCTGTGATGGAGCTTCCCTTTATCTTTGACGGTTTAGATGAAGCGCGTTATATAAGAGATAGGATGAGGCCCACAATATATAAAATCACTGAGAAAAATGGTTTTAAGCTTCTATTTTGGATGAGCGCAGATGAGCATTTCTATTCAGCAAAATACCCTTTGAGAACCCCTGAAGACTTTAGAAAGAGTAAAATATTAACCTGGCATGGTCCCCTAGAGGTTGAGGTGTTGAAGGCTCTTGGGGCTAGCCCAATCCCAGTAAACGTGCCTGAGGTTGTTCCATCAATGAGGTCTGGGGTCGTCGATGGGGCTATATCCCCATCAGCCTGGTGGTTGGCAGCGCAGCTCTATACAATTACAAAGTACCTAAACCCACTACCAATAAGATACGATCAGTATCTATTTATGGTTGTAATGGAAAAATGGAACAAACTACCAATTGAATACAGGAAGAGGATTGAAAAATTGTCATGGAAGTTAGAAAAGACCCTTGATGTTGAAGCGAATAAAGTTCTGGAAGAATCGAAAATGGGGATGATAAAATATGGCTGCACAGAGGTGAAAATGACACCAGATGAGATTAAGGTCTTCAAAAAAAGGACGAGACCAATTTGGAATAAAATGGCAGGTAAATTGTACCCTAAAAAGTTATTAGATGAGGTGATAAAATATAGAAATGAATATCGTGCAAAGCAAAAATAGATTACATTAGGATTACTTTTCACGTCGTATTAATTTATTCCTCTGCACTACTTTTTCAGCTATCTCTAATGCTGAACACATCCTACATGATGAAAGTGGAGGCGATTAGGCTATAAACAATGCTGGGATAACCAGGAATGAGTGACAGAGGGGAATTGAAAAATATACGATCATAATCATTCATTCTCCATTAACATCCATTCAAGGATCTTTAATATACATATTCGTGGCTCTCAATTCAATATCCTTTTACTTGACGGATTTACTACCCTATGGTTTGCTTTTATTCAGACAATCCATATTGGCTATTTTTTTAATAATTGTTTATAAATATTTCAGCAACTACTGAGTACAGCATTCATTACTATAGGATTGGAATCTGGAGGCATGATACATTATGGAGATGGTTGAGAGATGTATTATCTGCAATTCAAACAAATTTATTAATCTTTTCAGAAAGGAATCTTCAAAGGGGGAATCATTCCAGCTTGCACAATGCGCATATTGTGGATTAGAGTTCATCAATCCACGGCCGGATGAGGGGGAGATAATGAGATATTACGGTAATGAATATTTTACTAAAAGAACGGATCGAGGTTACAATAATTATTTCTCCATTGAGATGAAGACAGAGATTGAAAGGATAATCAAACTCAATCTGAAGGATTTAGCTTTCTTTGAGTTTGAGGAAAAATTACACAGCGAAAAGAATGTTCTTGATATTGGTTGCGCTGCAGGATATTTTTTAAACTACCTAAGAGATCGTGGATGGCGCTCGTGGGGTGTGGATCTTTCAAAGGATTGTGTCAATTTTGCCAGAGGATTGTCTCTGGATGTGATGCATGGCAACTACCTTGAGATTGATTTTAAAAATAAATTTCACCTTATGACACTCTGGGCAACGATTGAACATATGCATCATCCTGACCTAGTTTTAGAAAAGGCACAATATGACCTGGATGATAATGGAATGCTCTACATCTCCACATGTAGAATCGAGGGGATTAGCTTTATGAAACTTTTCAAACAAAGGTGGCGATTTTATAACTTTCCTGAACATCTATATTTTTTTTCTTTCCAAACACTGAAGGATTTGTTAGAAGCAAAGGGATTTCAGGTGATGAAATATGTAACCTATGGGAGCGGTGTGGGGAAGGCCGGTTCAATTATTAGAAAGACCGCTGACTATATGGCCAAAAAATTCTATATGGGCGACATGATGCTGATATCCGCAAGGAAGATAAGGGTACAGTGAGGAACACATGAAGATAGTACAACAAATAGATGAAGTAAGGGAAAATGTATTCAAAGCAAGGAAGAGGGGACAAACAATAGGTTTTGTGCCTACAATGGGATTCCTTCATAAGGGGCACTTAAGCTTAGTAGAAATATCCAAACAACATTGCGATTACCAGGTGATGAGTATATTTGTAAATAGGCTTCAATTCAATGATAAAAATGATTTTGAATCCTATCCCAAGGATTTGGAGAGAGATTGCAGATTAGCGGATGGAATTGGCGTTGATCTAATGTTTATCCCTAATGAGGATGAGATGTATAAGGAGAATCTAACCCATGTAGACGTAACGATGCTATCTGAAAACCTTTGTGGAGCTTCAAGACCTGGTCACTTTAGGGGTGTTTTTACAGTAGTGAGTAAGCTCTTTAATATTGTTTTGCCGGATATTTCCGTATTTGGGCAAAAGGATATACAACAGGCGGTTAGCATTGAGAAGATGGTGCTTGACCTCAATTTTCCTGTAAGGATTATTATCGCTCCAATCATAAGAGAGGATGATGGCTTAGCTATGAGTTCACGCAATAAACATCTTAGTGAGGTGGAGAGAAAGAATGCCCTTTCAATATACAGGAGTATGAAGATGGCTGAGAAATTGATAAAATCAGGAGAGTACAGATGTATAAAAATAACAGATGCGATGAAGGGATTAATAGAAATGGGAAACCCGAAAATGATAGACTACATCTCTATAGTGAATTACTATAATCTACAACCAGTTGAAAAAATCACTGGGAAGTCAATTATTGCAATTGCAGCATATTTCGGAACTACAAGGTTAATAGATAATATGATAATAGATGCTTCAAAGAGGGGATTCAAGTGCGCATATTAAAGACACTTTTGATGATTCTTTTTGCTATCTCAATTGTCCCACTTTCATGCAAATTAGAGGGAGCCCTCACACCGGAGGAGGCATTCGATTTATTTACTAACGCATATTATAAATCCGATGCAGATAAAGTCCTGAACCTACTATCAGAAGAAAGCAAAGAAAAGATAAATGAGATAATCAAGATGATATCATCCATGAGGGACGATCAGAAGAAATCTCTTTCTGAAAAATTTGGGATAAATATAGAGATAATGAATAAACTGACAATAAAGGACTATATCTCACTGCAGCTTACTATAGGTAAGGCTTCAGGCAATGATGTAATAATGGAGATCAACAAACATAAAATAATAGGGATCGATCAAAATGGCACTAGGGCTGTTGTTAGAGTTGAAAACGGAATGGAACTCAATTTTGTAAAAGAGGGCCCTTACTGGAAGCTTGACATGAAAGAACTCTAATTATAAAATTAAAAGTCAACAACCACCCCCACCAGAGGTGGGGGCTTGATGAGCCCCATAGGGGCTTTTTTTACTCAGCTAAAATAGTTTTCCTTGATTCTCTAATCTATCAAGTTTATCCTGATCTTTTAT
>JAXHTS010000079.1 GCA_034190085.1 Spirochaetota bacterium | reverse complement strand
GCAATTGCAAACCTGAACATGAGCGCTATATGATCATCACGAACAAAGAGCTCCTGGACTCTACGCAAAAAAAGGGCTATTGAGGAATTTTCCATAAATTCTTCTGTCTTCTCACTCGCTATGCAAAAGCCCTTAAAAAGCTGAATAATATCATTTCTCAGAAAAAATTTTTGCTCTTCATTGGGAAGGAGAGCCAGGAATTCCTTGAAATCGCTTATATCCTCTTCAGCAATTATATCTATGAGTTGTTTTCTTTTATTATAGGTTTCACGCAGTCTCATTAGCAAATACCTCACCTGTAGCCCTTTCAATAAACTTGTAGTGTTTTATACCCTCTATTATCCCTCCTGCACATTGCTGAGAGGCAAAATAGACATTCCTCTGACCCTTTAAATGCTCAAGTTCCCTACTATAGTTACTCACAACGAGGCCAAGTGTGTCTCCACGAAGCATGTATTCATCATTGCCTGAATCGCCACAGACCAGCATATTTTCAAGGGGGATCTCCCATTTATAACTTATGTATCTCACAGCTTTCCCCTTGGAAGCGCGATAAGGGACTATATCGAGCAAATGATCATGGGAATATATGAGACTATAATAACATCGATTTTTAAGCAGAATGTCGTGAACCATTGCAAGGCGGTCCTTGCCTGGCTCCATAAAATAGCTTATCTTAAATTTTCTCTGTGTATCTTCCTCCTGATAATCCAGAAAATCAAGATTTATCAGGGAGTCCATTATCTTTTTTCTATCCCAATTCTTAGAGATATGTGAATCCCAGCCCTTGTCATATATCCTGTTATTTGAATAATATACCTCTGTCCCAACTGAGGAAACAACTATATCAGGGACTGTCAGATTATGCAATTTAAGATATTCAAAAGCAGAATCAACCGTTCTCCCTGTAGCAACGCAGAATCCTATTGCCCCATGATGCTCTTTTAGAATTTGTATTAAATCTTTCAGTCTATGGTTGTCTTCTCCAATAAGTGTGTTGTCAATATCAGTGGCAATTAGATAATTCAGGTTGACCAGTCTCTTTCCAATTTGGAGCCCAGGAAGCTTATCTGATAAGCCTATCTGACTCTCCTCGCTGACCAACTTCTTTATATTCAGAATATAATCTTCAGCATGCTCTCTCCATGTATAATGCTTCCTTACATTCATAATCCCATTTTTAGAGTATTCAGTCCATTTCTCAGGGTCAGCAATAATCGATTTTATTGAGCCACTGATCTCTTTTGTGTTTGTAGGATCAACGAGGATGCCGTTTTTGCAGTTGTTGATTATATCCCTGGGACCGCCATTGTTGGTTGCGACAATAGGAACACCGCATGCCGCAGCCTCGATAAGTGTAAGACCAAATGGCTCTATAAGTGCTGGATTGACAAAAACTCCCCCTTTCTCAGCTACAATGCGGTATAATTCCGGAACCTCATATTCAAAATCATGCTTCTTGGGAATAGCCATTCTGCCATAAAGATCATATTTGTCCATAAGAAGGAGCATTTCAGTTAAAACGTCACGTTCATTTTCATCTTTATCATGTATATCCTTTCTAATTCCAGCAAAGATCGCAAGATTTGCCATAACCTGTAATTCGCGATCTTCACCATATGCTTTGATAAGACTGGATATATTTTTTCTTTCCTCAGGACGGCAGAGCGTTAGCACAATAGGCTTATCAGGATGAAGAAAAAAGCGGTTTAGCTCCTGCAGTACTGAAGCCTTGGCATGTGTGCCGATCTCATCTTTCTTTAGTTCGGGTAGTATATCATGATAATAGGGATAAAATTTTTCAATATCAATGCCAGGAGGTATTACCTGAAAGTATGGGAATCCTATATTCTCATACTTGCCATACTGCTTCTTCAACTCATGATCTGTGCTTGTTATAATAAGCTCAGCCTCTGTTAGAATCTCCTCTTCAACCGCAATTCTTTTGTCAATTTTATATCGTTTTATTATATCATCCTCTTTTATCCCTTCAGCGATCAGCCTCTCTTTTTTTGATCTGCCAAGGGAATGGCCTGTAAATACAAAAGGGATTCCAAAGAACTTAGACAGCTGCATCGCCACATAGCCTGCGTCAGCATAATGTCCATGAATAATATCAGGGATTGAATCCTCCTTCTTGATAAACTTGATTGTTTTATCAACATATTCATCAAGATGCGGCCAAAGAAGTTCCTTTCTGATGTATTTTCTTCCTCCGCACTGTATCCTAACTATTCGAAATTTATTATTCACCTGCTCTATTGACTCAGAATAATCCATAGATACAGTTTTGTCGGATATTAATCTTGTAAAAAGATCAACCCTTTCAATCTCCTCAAGCGTGCTTAAGGAATTGGCAAGCTCAATAACGTATTTTATCTGTCCACCAGTATCCGCATCGCGACCCAGTTCCATACCCTCAGCCCGCAATAGGCCGTGAATGCTGAACATCTGGATATATAGCTTTTTATTTTTGCCCATTCTCTATCTCTGATATTATATCTGATATCTCTCTATAAAACTGGCTATCAGAGGGGACTGCGCCCTCAATCCCACAAATTTGAGATGCAAAAGCGGATGCAACAGTGAGTATAGAATTCGGGTCCCATCCCTTAAGATAACCTATCGCCAATATTGCGGAGAATGCATCCCCTGCCCCAACTGTATCAATGATATCTGTTGTCTCAGTCAGCTCCATTGTATATCCCTTATCACCAATATAAAGGCTACTCCCCCTGCTTCCCTTCGTAACAGCGATCATATCAAGACAGTACTCCTGGATCAGGAAATTAATAAAACTATCTATGTCACCTTTGATTCCAAGCATATCCCTTATCTCAATAAGCTCTTCATCATTAAGCTTTAAAATATCGCTATGCCTTAGGGATTCCATCACTATTGCTTGGGTGTAGCAATTTGGTCTTAGATTTACATCATAAAAACATTTTGTATATGGTTTTTTGTATGAAAGGATTTTCTGTATTGTATTATATCCCATTTGGCTTCTCTGGATGAGTGTTCCGAAATATATAAGCTCAATCTTTTCATTTAGCAATGACTTAATAGAATCATCAAAGAATATATGATCATACGCAACATTGGGCAAAATATTAAATTCAGGGATGCCTTTGTCAGTAAGTTCAATCAATACCCTGCCGCTTGCATGTTCAGGATCAATCTGCACATCGCTCATCTCGAATCCATTCTTCTGCAAATGAGTCGACATTTCCCTTCCTTCAATATCACTGCCGATACGGGTAACAAAACGAACAGGCATCCCAAGACTTTTTAGATGAAATGAAAAGTTGAAAGGCGCCCCTCCAAGACGCTTATAATCAGGAAATATATCGAAAAGGATTTCACCAATAACTAAAATCATAATATCAAAGAGGTATAATTTACTATTTTACATATATATGAATGAGTAACTGTTACAAAAAAAATAATCAAAAATAAAAAATATATCAAGCACTTTATGATTGATTGTGTGGTTTGCGTTTTTTTTCGGGATAAAAATTTCCTCATTTGGTAAAAACCACCCTCACCAGAGGTGGGAACTTGATGAGGGGCATTGGAGCCTTTTTACTCAGCTAATATAGGTTTCCTTGATTTTATAGTCTATCAAGTTTGTCCTGAACTTTATATACTTGGGAATCATTTCTACACTTTTACCTACAGTATTTACTTAATACACAATAGTAAATAAAATTTACAACTATATTATTATATATTGACTGCTCTCATACACTCTGCTAGTTGATGCTAATATAACAAAATCTTATAATAAAATAAGTAATACAGATCTGATTGCGGAGAGCATACTAAACGCTCAAATTCTCACTGAGATAAACTCCGCTATGGGGATTAATTTCTGTTAGGTATAGATATTAACTAATACGCCAGCGCTCCTGAGTAAGCAGCTAAAGTCAGTTCAGCTTCAGAGGTTTAGACTCATCAACCTATGTTAAACCTATAGTAACCGTTTACCTCAGGCATATATGCGCTCCGTGCCTCATATATGCCTGGATAGTAGACAATCGGTAAAGGTAAATTACGCTTCCGCCACTGATAGCGATTTAGGAATAAAAATCTACACTATCAACTCAGGGTTGGCGATCATACATTTATTGCAGATTATATTTGGGTAAACTCGACTAAAATACCTTTACAGGTTTTGGGGTGAATGAATGCCATCACATCCGCCATCTCACCCATGATGCTAAAGCCCTTCCCTTCGAAATCACCCTTGGCCTCTTTATAATCCGATACCTTGAGCGATATGTGATGCAATCCCTCGCCATTTTTTGCCAAAAACTTGCCGACTGGCCCCGCGCCCTCTTCAGTGGGTTGCAATAACTCAAATACGAGAGAACCGACTTTGACCATAGCAGACAAGTGCAATCCGAAATTCATCTTTCCATCCTTTGCACTAGAGGTATCAAGTTCTGCTCCGAATTTTTCCTGAAAAAATCTGATACCCTCATCAATGTCATTTACAGCTACACCTATATGTGCCAATCCTTCAATCATGTTATCCTATCTCCTTATTATACTGATTATTAATGACTATTAGTCATTTTTATATGTCAATTGAGTGTTACCTAAAACAAGCACAAATGATCAATCCTAAAGCAATAGTGATTGAGATAAGCTCACTGATTACTATTTCAGGTTTTACAAACACCCTATCAACTTATTTTGTTTATACTGAACAAAACATAATAATGTGTGTCAAGATTTTAACTGATAATTCTTACCGTTTCATTTACCTACTTATAATATATTCAAGGAAGGGAAAACATAATCCTGCTGAAGGTTTGCGCCAGGAATTTATAATTACATGGTAATTGTTGAAGCTTGTGTGACTTGATATCTCAACTGATAGTTGAGAAACTCACAATAGCAATTCCATAGAAAGAATTACTCGGGTGTCGGGAAAACTAATGTGTAATAAAAGAAATTTACTTGACCTTAACCGTGCTAATCAATGATTATTTACATCATTGTAAATTATAATATATTGTTTTTATCTTCATAATCTTTTATTTTATACATAAAATTTTTGGATTTAATCTATTACAATTTTTATACACTAAAATAGAAAACCTACAAAAAGGGTAGCATGTCTACTGTTTTAGAGTAAGATCTGATAAAAGTGGGTTCACGGATACATCCATTAAGGGAGGATGGCCATATTTTAATTTAATTACTTTTACCAACAGTATAGTATTACATCTAAGGGTAATTATTAAAGAATATAAAAGGAGGTTCAATATGAAAACTCGCATAACCGAACTCTTTCGAATTAAATACCCCATTCTGCTTTCCGGCATGAGTTGGATAAGCCTTCCGAAACTGGTTGCTGCAGTCTCAAATGCTGGCGGGTTAGGTATGTTTGCAGTAGGCCCAATGAGTCCTGAGGAAACCAGAGAGACCATTCAGGAAATCAGAAAACTTACGAAAAAGCCCTTTGGAGCGAACGCTACACTAATATATCCTGATGCTGCCCAAAGTGTGGCAGTATTGCTGGAGGAGAAGATTCCTATTATCAACTTCTCTTTAGGTAAAGGTGACTGGATTGTGAAAGCTGCACATGAATATGGAGGTAAGGTCCTTGCCACTGTTGTGATGCACAAACACGCAAAGAGAGCTGAGGATTATGGTTGCGACGGGTTAATTGTCACAGGGCACGAGGCAGCCGCACATGGGGGTGATGTGACATCACTAGTGCTTATCCCAAGTATTGTGGATTCCGTAAAAATACCTGTAATCGCTGCAGGTGGTTTTTGTGATGGACGGGGACTAATATCTGCGCTTGCTCTTGGTGCTGAAGGCATTGCCATGGGAACTCGTTTTATCAATACCCAGGAAAGCCCCCTTCACGGTAATTACAAGCAACTATCAATGAAAAAGGAGGTATACGATACGCTCTATTCCACCCGATTTGATGGGCTTCCCTGTCGTTTAATGAAAACCGAAGAATCGGAACGAATAATCAAAAAAGGTCCTAGCATAAGAAAGGCATTGCTCAACTCAACTAAAATTGCAAAAATGTTAAACATACCATATTTCAAGCTTCTACTCGGCGTTTTATTCTCAGGACGAGAGAATGCCAAAAAGTTAATCTACATGTCAAGCGCATTCGATACTATACAAAATGCAATCGAAAAAGGGGACACAGAAAAAGGGGTGCTCCTGGTGGGTCAGGTTGTTGGTCGCATTAACAGTATCCCCAAAGTCTCAGAAGTAATTAAAACAATAATGAAAGAGGCAAGGGATGCACAAAAACGATTATTAAATATCTCAGCCTAATTCTCAGTATTCATTTAGCAATTAATAGAATTCTCAGATGTATGATTAACTACCTGACTTCTCTTGAAGTCTTTTCTAACATGAAATCAGCTGAGCTTTGAATTTGAATTCTGGAATTGATATTAATAGAAATTTCTTGCCAATGGGAAAGATCAATGTGAAACTACAAATTATTGCATTACCAAAAAAATAGAAATGATGACAAACTGACTACCTCCATCAGTTCATTTAAGGCACCTAAAACATCCCCTGTAATTCCGCCAAGCCTCTTTTTAAGATATAGAATTGCCGCAATAGTGAAGCAGATAGGGGCTATCATTACTGCAATGAATTGAGTTTGCAAAAGAACTAAACCCGCAATTAAAACAATTGAGCAGGAGATAATAAATTCCCTTATACCGACATTCTCCACAAAGGGTTTCCCCAATCCGCCCTTATTTCTTGCATAATCACAAAAAAATGATGCGCTCACCATGGACCATCTACTGATGGCTGGGGCTATGAGCAGGGAGTGGAATATCAAATCATCAGGGATGTCCATGAGTATCGCAATTTTAAAAAAAATTAAAAATACAAGCGCCACAACACCTTTTGAGCCACAATTTGGATCCTTCATCACTGACAGGATCCTCTCCCTATCCGGACCTGCGCTAAAACCATCTACAGCATCAACAAAACCTTCCAGATGAAGCGAGCCCGTGCCCCTGGCCCATATTCCGGTTACCAGAACCATAATAAGCAGTGGAGAAAAATAATCCCTTAATAAAAAATAGACAGAGAACAGGATAAACCCAATAAGCAATCCCACCAATGGATAATAGGCCATTGATCTTGCAAAGCTTCCCATCTCAATTTTTTCTCTTTGAGGTATGGGAATTAACGTAAGAAAACCAAGGGCTACTAAAATCTCTTTTAGGTTTGTAATTATTTTTGTATAAATAAAAATCATCTCAAAAGCCAATTAAACAATTTATATATCATAACTTCTCTGAAGATTTTTGTATGACAAGGCCTCAAGGAGGTGTCTCTTCTCTATCCCGGCATTGCCTTCAAGATCAGCTATGGTTCTGCTAACCTTCAATATCCTGAAAAATGATCTTGCTGATAAATTCATCTTCTTTGCAGCAATCTCAAAAATACTTTCGGATTCGCTATCAATCTCGCAATGCCTTTTAATCTCCTGGTTAGTCATTCTGGCATTACAGATTGTCCTGCTGTCATTGAATCTGAATTCTTGAATATCCCTGGCTCTGCAAACCCTCTCCCTTATCTCTTCCGAAGACTCGGCATTTCCTCTATCCAAAAGATCTCGATATGGCACTCTTCCAACAAGAACTTCGATATCGATTCTATCCAGAATTGGTCCTGCAATCTTTTGAAAATGACTTCTCACCTTTGATGGCGAGCATTTGCAATGAATCTCAGGATCAAAGAGATAGCCACACTGGCATGGATTGCTGGAAGCCACAAGCATAAAATCAGCAGGGAACTCATAACTGCCGCTCGCCCTTGCTATGGTAACCTTACAGTCCTCAAGCGGTTGCCTGAGAGCCTGCAACACATCATTCTTAAACTCAACGAACTCATCGAGAAACAGAACACCATTATGCGAAAGCGAGATTTCACCCACTGAAGGAATCCTTCCTCCACCAACAAGGGCAGCATCTGAGGATGTATGATGAGGCGACCTGAAGGGAGGAGTGGTTATAAGGCCTTTATCCTGCTGAAGGACTCCTGCAACTGAGTGTATCATAGTTGTCGTTATTGCCTGCTCTCTCGTGAGGGGTGGGAGTATTGAGGGCATTCGCTTAGCCAGCATGGTTTTACCTGAGCCAGGAGGCCCATACATCAGTATGTTATGATGTCCTGCGCTGGCGATCTCAATTGCTCTCTTGGCTATCTCCTGACCTTTAACATCCATGAAATCATGCTTAAATATAAAATCCTCATCCTTAGTGATGTGTTCACTAAACATTTCCACTTCTTGTCTGTAGACTGATATAGCCTCAAGGATATTATTAACCGGATAAACACCTATCTCCTTTATTGCTGATGCCTCGTACCGGTTTTCAAAGGGAGCGATGAAATGCTTATATCCTGCTCTATAGAGCGATATTGCCATTGATATAATCCCCTTTATTGGCTTTACTCGACCATCAAGGGACAACTCGCCAACCATTGGAATCAAGGTATTGTTAAAATCTATTTGACCAGTGGCCGATAGTATTGCCATTGCAATAGGAAGATCGAAATTTGATCCCTGTTTCTTAAAACCTGCAGGAGCCAAATTAACTACGAAGTTTCTAGGTGGGAAATCAAATCCAGAATTCTCAATCGCTGAACGTATCCTCTCCTTAGATTCTTTGATAGTAGAATCAGGAAGGCCAACTATAGTAAAATTGGGAAGTCCCTTAACAATATCAACCTCGATCTCTACGATGTGTGCGTCAATCCCATGAATGTCTAAGGAGATGGCATGAGATAACATCCGTCCTCCAACTAATTATAAAATCTTCATCCTCAACTACATATCCTTTTAATGCGACTTAACTCTTATTTTTAACAATGGATTCTATTTTTTTCTGAATCCTCTCATCCTTTTTTATTCTATCATTTATTTCAATGAGGTTGTATCTTCTGAACTGCGACATCCCATCTTTATAGTATACATCAAGCACCCCGACATGCATACCGTATTCCCCTGCTTGCACAATGATTGTGTCACTTATGATAATCGGTGTTATCAGCTTAGTGTGTGTATGCCCGCTGATGATTATGTCTATACCTTCAACCTTTGTTGCTAAAATCTCATCCTCTGATTTTAATGCATCCTTTGCCAAGCCACTGTGAGAAAGACAGATAACCATATCCATCCTTTTTTCTATCTTTAATAATTTGATCATCTCGATGGAGACTTGAATGGGATCTTTAAATTTTACAGGGTAGGCAAATGGGGACATCATTGCCGCGTTCCTCCCCATAACACCAAAGATACCAATCCTGAAGCCATATTTTTCTAATATGATATATGGCGATATTATCTTTTTATTAAAGAGCGCTTCCAAAGAATCATCCTCCCCCCTCTCCTTACTGAAAATAGCGCTTGAAAAGATGATTTCCGGTATACTGCCTCTCTTATAGGATGATAATAATATTTCCGCCAAACCTCCTGGGCCTAAATCAAAATCGTGATTCCCCAGTGTAATTGCGTCATATCCCATTTCCTTCATTAAGTTTGGGATAGAATTCTTATCAATGCCTATATCATAAGGGAAAGCTCCAACAAGGAAGTCACCAGCATCTAAGACAAGGACGGAATTATCTCGATTATTCCTCTCTTTATTTATAACTGAAGCTATTCTTGCCCAGCCACCAAGTCCTTCCTCACTATCAGATATAAGTGGCAAATTGTCTACAAGTGAAAAGCCAAAAAGGTAAGAATGCAGATCATTTGTATGTATTATTGTCAGCCCTCCCTCCTTTGCCAGAAGACTCTTCGGAATAGCAACGGTCATTGCATAAAAAAGAAAATATAAAGAGGTCACAAATATTGCCTTACCTGATCTCATATGATAATCATCTCTTTTCCACTTATGAAATAGCAAGAATATACTAGTATCTTATATAATCAAGTATTTTATAATTGTAGGATCAGGTGTCTTATTTACCAAAAATATCATTTCTGATGTCATTCTACAGGAATCTATAACCTTATGAATTACCAGAAGATTCCAAAACCCCGTCCAGAATGATAAAGGGTATTATTTAATAACTCCATATGTTCACTCATCAATTATGATCAGCATACAATTTTTTATAGTTCAGCGGATTCCAGTTTTACATTTAGACTAAAATAAGTGATGCAAAATTATCATTGACATACTATTTTTGAATATTGGTATGTAAGAGCATTCGTCATAAGTGACAACATATTAAGAAGCATCCTGTCTTGGTGAGCAATGGAATGGTTGATGGAAAATTCCAGATTATTCGAATTCTATTCCGATGTAAATAATACTACCTAAATGCTAAAATAATAATTATGATAAGATTGAGGAATAAGGAAATATGTGGGGAATTAGTTCTTGCCCCAATGGCTGGGTTTACTGACGCTCCATACAGAAAGATCGCGAAAAGACATGGAGCAAGCCTCACTTTTACAGAACTGATAAGCGCGGAGGGCATTGTAAGAGGAAACAGAAAAACATTAGATCTTCTGAGTTTCAATGACGAGGAGAGGCCCATTGGGATACAGATATTTGGCAAGGAACCGGATGTAATGGGAGAGGCAGCAAGAATAGTGGAGGAGTTGAATCCTGATCTAATAGATATAAATGTTGGCTGCTCTGCCCGCAAAGTGAACAGAAGCGGGTCAGGGGCCGCTCTTCTCGAAAATCCTCCACTACTTGGTGCGATTGCAAGAAGCATGGTTAAGAGTGTAAAAAAGCCTGTATCAGCAAAAATCAGAATAGGCAGGGACAATGATAATAAAAATTATCTCGATATAGTAACATTACTCGAAGACGCCGGCATTACTTTGATCTCAGTTCATGGTAGAACCAAAGCTCAGATGTTTGGCGGAGAGGCAGACTGGGATATAATAAAAGAGATAAAGGAAAAATCCAAGGTACCAATTATCGGCAATGGGGATATCACTTCATGCTCTGAAGCAAGGAGAAGATTACATTCCTCAGGGTGTGACGCAGTTATGATCGGAAGAGGCGCTATAGGAAATCCATGGATATTCTCTGACAGCATTCCCACTATAAATGAAATAATAAAACAAATTAAAGAGCATTTAGGGATGATGTTGGAACATTATGGAGAACGTGGAATTATATTGATGAGAAAGCATATTGTAAGGTATATACACGGGATAAAAAATGCCTCCAAGATAAGGGCAGCGCTTATGAGTTCCAATCACAAAGATGAGATTTATGCTATACTTGACCTATTCCTGCTCTCACACTCTGAGACAAAAGAATAATTCTTTCATCGAATATAATCCAATTCGTTTAGATAAATTTTGAAATGGTTATTGATATCTTATCAATCTCTTTTTTTGTTAGAGTTGGATAAATCGGCAATGTGTATATTTTCTTTGAGAGTCTGCTGCTATTGGGATAATCCATTGAATTAATATTTAGGAAACTATGCAGTGGATTGCTTATAGGTTTTTTTATTTCGATGCCGCTCTTTCTCCAGTATTTCTCGGTTTTCTCTATTGGAGCATCAAAAAAAACTGGGAAAGACTGATAAACAAAAGAATCACTATATGGAAAAATGGTTTTATGAGGTGTGACTCTCAGAGAATCGTAGTATCTTTTTGCAATCTCTCTACGTCTTTTAACAAAAAGATGAAGCATTGATAATTGAGTGATGCCTAATGCTCCCTGAAAGTCTGTTAGGCGATAATCATAACTAATGCTATTGTTACTAGTATTGTCCCTCTTCTCCCGCATCTTGGAATGTAGTTTAGAATTGTTGGTAAGCACAATTCCGCCGTTTCCGGTAGTAATCATCATCGATGGGGCAAAGGATGCCACTGATATTGTTCCTGATTTACCAATTGACATTCCATTCATCTCAGCGCCAATGGCATGAGAGATGTCCTCAATAATTGGAATGTTTAATGCCTTTAGCTCTTCGACATCAGTTAGTATGCCAAAAAGATGACCAATGACAATCGCCTTAGTCTTATCCGTGACTCGTTCCCTTATTTGATTAAAGGATGGCGAGTAGGAATCCTTCTCAATGTCAGCAAGGACCACCTTCCCCCTTGTTAGGCTAAGGGCGCTCAATGGGGCAAGATGGAAGTAAGAGGGCATTATAACCTCATCGCCCTCAGAGATATCCAATGCCTCAAAGGATAGATGGTATGCCGATGAAAGAGAATTTGTTGCCAATGAATAATTCAATCCAATAAGATTTGAAATATTCTTTTCAAAATTTTTAATGGCATCCCCCATTACAAGTTCTTCGTTTATAAGACAATCGAGCATGCTCTCTATCTCTTTCCTGGTGATGGTCGGCCTATTAATAACTATATTCATTACTCTTTTCCCACAATATGTAGATATTATTCTTCCCTAAGGGATTATAGTATATGTTAAGAAAAATCCTAGAAGGTCAAGAAGTTTTTATAATCAATAACAACTTCCATTAATCTGGTTTGTGATAAATCATAATAATCCCTGGACTTATTTTCTATTCTCATGGAAAAGTTCTCTCTCTATGCATTTTCAGATTTTATCCCTCTTTTTTAAATCCTTTGCATATTGACTTATTTTTTTCCAACGATGCTTTTCTATTGCATTAGCCTTCATGGTTTGACGATCATTCAGGTATTCATACTCCCTTTTCAATTTCAAAAAACTATTCAAGCGATCCTCATCTAGTGAGTCATCGCTTATAGCTTTTAGCACAGCACATCCTGGCTCGCTCTGATGGCTGCAATCTCTGAATCTACAGCTCTTAGCCAATTCTTCAATATCATCAAAGACCTGTTTCATCCCTTCATCTTCGCCCCACACCTGCAATTCCCGCATGCCAGGAGTATCAATAACCATACCACCCTTTGGGAGCAGCATCAGTTCGCGAAAAGTAGTGGTATGCCCCCCACGACTACCCTCTCTACTCACATTATTCACCTTAAGACGCTCATAGCCCAGTAGCGAATTGATTATTGTAGATTTACCTACACCTGAAGAACCTAGAAAAGCAGCGGTTGTGCCTATTTTGATATAATTATAAAGATTATCCAAACCAATTCCGTGAGATGCGCTTATTGTATATACATCAATTCCCAAAGCAATCGACTCAACCTCATCTTTCAGTTCTTCAGCATTCGGATAGAGATCAGCTTTATTCAAGAGAACCACAGGCATAGCACCACTCTCCCAAGACAATGATAAGTATCGTTCAATACGCCTTAGATTAAAGTTTAAATCCAATCCACAAACGATAAATACTATGTCGATGTTAGCCGCTACTACCTGCTGCTCAGTAATCCGACCTGCCACCTTACGAATAAAAGCGCTTTTTCTTGGAAGGATCGCCTCAATAATCGCCTTTCCTTCCTTGGGGTAAGGCAACACGATTACCCAATCGCCAACAGCAGGGAACCCTCCCTTACTATCAGTATCAAATCTAAATTTACCAGATATTTCGCATAAATACTCTCCATCCTCACTATATGCCACGTATTTTCCACGATTTTCACGAATTATACGCATCGCTGAAAGACCCTGCTTTCGATATTGTTCGAAATGACTATCGAAAAAAGGGCTCCAACCTAAATCAACCAATTGCATTGTTATTCTCCATTTCTTCAATCTCTTCAAACTTATACTGCTCTGTGCATCCCTCTATTAGCTACCCTTAAACCAGCTCTTGAAGTCTATCATTTAACGTGAAATATTTTACAATCAATAAGATATGGCGAATCAAATGCAGTTAATTCACCATACTTTTTCCCAGGAATAGGGAGCAATCTGGCTATTAGTGGCTTATCCAACGCTATTGCCAAAGAAGCCATATCCAACAATATTGATTGGATCTTTTCTATGGCAACATCCCCGGGAATTGGGATTGTATCACACCCGCAACCGCAGACCGCCGAATACAGTAAGAGATCCGTCAAAGAATATGTTCCCTCATTAGCCCGTTCGGCTAAACCAGCGTCCTCACACACAGGAAGCATTAGTCCAGAATAGCCACAAGTCTTTACAGACAGATCTTTCAGAACTTTAGTGATAATTGAGGAAATTGCAAGTGTTCCTGAATTACCAAACTTGCCAATCCCAAGTTTCTCATAGGCATAAGCGATACTATCTTCAATATCCAACGATGGAGCAAGAGATGGATCAATGCCCCTGTAATCAATATTGTGCTTAGCAGATATTTCAAAGGCAATATCAGAAATTGTGTTCAATTCTTTTTCGAATATCTCCTTTAAGCATCTTTCAGCTTCTCTCAGATCCTTAGCCATTGAAAATGCCTTCATTGCGAAATCCCCACACTCCAGTCCTATGGCAAATGAAGAGCTACTCCCATCATGAAAGCTGGCTGGGAAAAAAGGAATACCTGCTTTACAGTTTGCCCAAGAACAAAATCTAAAATTACCATAGCCATTTTCTGTTTCCTCAGAGATGTCTTTTATTACCTTGGCTGATATCCATGCACTTTCATAATCAATACCCTTTTCATTGTCTCCAATTTTTGAGGAAGTACATATTCTTATAGTATTTTTAATAATCTCTGGTATGATTGCAATCCTGGTGGGCGTATTCGCATATCCTATATTAAAAAAACTCACATCTAGTCTTTGACAAATCTCCTCTATTTTTATTAATTCGCTAATAATATCTTCAGTTGATAAATGATAAAAATAATCTTCCCAAGAATTTGTTGCGATTCTGATGGTCTGAACCTCATATCCCCTTCTCTCAAAGGCATCTTTTGCCATCAGGTTAAATTCAGCAATCCTTTCAATTTCACTCATTTCATTTGTTAATGATTGAATCGGAATCCCTGTTGTAATTGTTCTTATTTTCACTGATAAACCTTCATCCAAAAGTAAAACAAAATCCAATCCATGAGTCTACCTTGGTGTATCAAAAATCAATTTCATGATTAATACACTCACGGACTATCTACCTACTATTCATAATCCAAGGCAGTTCCAAAATCATATTTTCTCTTAGCAAAGTTCATAATCACAGATGATTCTATTCTAATGATTCCATCAATCCTGCTTAGTTTATTATAGACCAGATCATTAAGTTCTTCACGAGTCTTAACAACAAACTCAGCGTTGATATTAGCATCGCCTGTGGTCATCACAATGTACCACAACTCCTTGATTTTCATTAGCTCCTTAATTACCCTTTCGATCTTCCTCATTTCCACATGTATGTATAAATCACCAGCCATTTCAAAACCCAGCTTAAATGGATTGCTAACAGCAACAATCTGAATATATTCCTCATCCATTAGCCTCTTCAAACGAGTCCTGACAGTGGCCTCAGCAATTCCCAATTTTTTCGCAATATCCGTATTTGAAAGCCTACCATTCTTTTGCAGCAACCTGATCATCTTAGAGTCAATCTTATCAATACTCCTTTTCCTGCTTCTCTTTACCTCTAATCCATTTTCCTTCATTCAACCTAATCTCCTTAATGCCATTCACTTATAATCGCATCATCTACACATGGAATTAATTATATTGAAAATTTTAAATATATCCCCACTGTGCTATTATTGATGAAGATATGAAAACAATAAAAGAGAAGATATGCAAGAAAAAAAAATCAACACTTAATTAATGGAGATAATCTTATTATTTTCTTAATGAATCTTATTTTTTCTCCTTCAAAGTCCTATTCAACAGAATAATAACGCCATCGCCATAAATCAACAAATATCGCAATTATTCAATAATATTTTTATTATTATCGCATAGAACTTAAACAATATTTATATTATTCGAACTTTAATGTGCTTTTATTGTTGACATGCCATTCTCATTTGCTTTATCTAGCCATAGATGTCTCATTATAATAATACAATATCATTTTGGAGATACAAGACAAGCAGAGGCAATCCTTCACTTTTGGGATAAACAGAGGAGGTCACAAATGAATCATCCATTATCATCAAACAAGATATCTAAGACTAATGACATACCTCCCGTACAAATAGCATTAGATCTCATAAATCTGCCACAAGCCCTACAGATTGCAGAAGAGGCTGTCAAGGGCGGAGTAACCTGGATTGAATCTGGAACACCTCTCATAAAAGCTGAAGGAATGGAATCCGTTAGGGCGCTTCGAGACAAATTTCCGAATTTAACAATAGTTGCAGACATGAAGACCATGGATGCAGGCTCAGTTGAGGTTGAAATGGCAGCGAAATCGGGAGCGAAGGTTGTTTTAATTTTGGGAGTCTCTCCGGATTCCATGATTCGCGAGGCTGTGCTTGCAGGCAAAAAATATGGCGTTAAAATCGGCACAGACCTGATCGCAACAAATGATCCTGTTAAACGCGCAGTTGAACTCGAACAACTAGGCGTTGATATAATAAACATCCACGTTGGGCTTGATCAACAGGTTCTTGGGATGAATCCGATTGAACTCGTTCAAAGGGTATCTGAAGCATGCAGTTCAAATGTGCTCATTGCCGCGGCAGGGGGACTAAACAGCGAGACTGCGGTAAAAGCCTTTCAAGCCGGAGCAGATATAATCATAGCAGGTGGGGCTCTCTATAAAGCAGAGAATCCTGAAGAATCCGCGAGAAGAATCATAGAATCTCTTAAAAAGGGAATACCCCTAAAGACCGATAAATTTCGCAAATATGATACAGATCATCTAGCTGAAGCATTCAACATAGTTAGCACAGCAAACGTTTCAGATGCAATGCACAGGACTGGCGAAATGAATGGGCTAAGGCCAGTGTGGGAAGGATCGCCAGATAAACCTCTCAAGTTTTCCGGCCCTGCCACAACCGTAAGGACCTATTCAGGAGACTGGAGTAAACCGGTTACCGCAATTGATCATTGTAAACCCGGTGATGTGCTTGTTATTGATTCCTGCGGTAGCAAAATTGCATGCTGGGGGGAGTTGGCTACCCACTCATGTATCAGCAAGGGTGTCGTTGCTGTAATCATCGATGGAGCTGCCCGAGATATTGACGATATAAGGAAAATTCAATTTCCTGTATTTGCCAGACACTTCACCCCAACCGCCGGCGAACCTAAAGGATTCGGTGAAATAAATGCAGCAATCGAATGCGGGGGACGAAGGGTTGAACCGGGAGATTGGATAATCGGCGATGAGAGTGGGATCGTAATTGTTCCACATAAACATGCTATGGAAATTGCAAATCGGTCGATTGATGTTAATGAAAAGGAGAATCGAATTCGGGAGGAGATAAGGCGCGGCAGCACGCTTGGACAGACTACATATCTTAAAAAATGGGATGTAAAAAAATGAAAATTAGCCATTTGCTATTTGATTGGGAAATTGATAAACACTATTATGATTACAAAAGGATACTCGTAAATAAATTTAATTGACTAATCAACACTTAAAGCATAGACAAGTATCAACCTAAATCTAGGTTGCCTAGATTATTGCACAGTTAGATTTTAAATCTCAGCATGTTCACCATAAGCCAAAGGCTATGAAAAATACAGAATCATCATAATACAAAACAGATCCTTCTGAACTGCTGCGACTCAGAGATGGCATCTATGCATCTGATTTATTTAATGCCCTTCCTCCAAATGGGGATGATAGTTATACATAATGCTCATATCAATGAAGACAAAACAGGTCTACTACCCATTGCGGAATATTCGATTCTGCTTATGTATTCCACTGATGGGAAATATTATTCTGTTGCAGAAATTGATCAAATACTTAATGATACAGGCTTTATTGATGTCACCTGTACATCGACAACAGTCTATTGGAGTGTTATTACAGCAATAAAGCCTGATTGAATACATTCTTAATAACTAGCATGACTTGATTGACTCCAAGAATCAAGAAATAATCAAGTAATGTATTACACAACTAAATAAAATATTGAGGATACCACTATGCCTTATTCCGTTTATCTAGATAAAGAAAAATGCAAACGATGCGGCACATGCAGCAAGCTAGTAAACTGCCCAAGCATTGAGGAGTCGGCCTGTATCGGTTGTGGAGCCTGTATTTTAGCCTGTCCCTTTGATGCTAGAATTTTAGAAGAGAAGCCAAGGGAGAGGGAAATAACCATTAGAATAGACGACAATTCATATAAAGTACCAGAGCGAATAAGTATAAAAGAGGCCCTTACTATGACAGGACATAAAAACGCTATCCTGCCTGGAACTCAAGAGTTATCTACAGCCTGCGGCATTGGTGCGTGCATGAGCTGCGCTATTGAGATCAATGATAAGGTTATGCCTGGATGCGTCACATCGGTGAAAGAGGGAATGAACATCAAAACAGAACTCCCAAAGGATTATGTTCCCAGGAGGAGGATCATGTTCTTATCAGGACCTGCCGGGATTCCCCAAGTTGAGGCGGTCTGTTTTACTGTAGGATGCAATTTTATATGTTCCCAATGTATCAACTCATTTATTACTTATAATGGAAAAGCAGAAATTTTCACTCCTCAGGAGGCGGCTCACAGACTAACCATGACCAAAAGGATGATTGGTGTAAACAGAACGCTTATTACTGGTGGAGAATGCACACTGAACAGACCATGGCTAATCCAGTATTTAAGCGAACTCACAAGACTCGATCCTGATCCAAGTTCCCGCATTCTCGTTGATACAAATGGTTCATTGCTTACTAATAGTTATGTTGACGAGATAGTAGAGACCGGCGCGACTGATATCTCAATAGACCTCAAGGGTTTGCAGCTAGATACCTTCATTAAAATCACAGGACTAAAAGACTCTCACATGGCGGAAAGATACAAAAGAACCGCATGGGAAGCGGTTAAGTATATCTCCCACAATTATAAAGACAAAATATCACTCAGTGTTAGCATACCCTATAACAACGAACTAATCTCATTAAGCGAGTTTAACGACATAGGACTCAGACTTCTGGAAAGCGATCCCTCTATTCAAGTCGGGATTATTTCATATTATGGCGCATTTAAGAGCAAAAATATGCAACCACCTTCATCCAAGGAGATGAAAAAGGCTCATAGGATTCTAAGAGATGTTGGACTCAAGAATGTTTTTGCCAAGACAATGGAAGGATTCATTAAACCCTCAGGTGAATTTATGCCGACAAAGGGACCTTATTAGAGGTGGTGATCACTAAATTTCCTCAACATTACGGGTGCTATTCTCTTGGATAACAAATATTGAAAGCAATTACCCCATGCACCATAAAATGGGTAATAAAATTTAAATATAAACAAATGATATAAAGGGCATAGTGAAAACATTATTGACTGATTATGATCATTTTTTTATTATTAACGCATATTTATGAGACGGGGCTGTAGCTCAGGTGGGAGAGCGCTTGAATCGCACTCAAGAGGTCGTCGGTTCGAATCCGATCAGCTCCAACCTATAAGCTAAAGTTGAATGATATCTAAACCCAAGGAGGTCTATTATGAAGAATAATGACTTTGTCCATCCTCATTTGAATGAAGAGATACTCTCCATCTCAAGTCACTATGTATTTCTCAAAGAGGTTCGATATCCTTATAACGGCAAGGAAATACTATATTATACCGGTTATTCTGTTACTGATAAATCTTGTTGCGGCATTGGCGGCAGTTCATTCTCTTATGTGCCGGGTTTTATTATTAACTGGCATACTAAACAAAATGAAAATGGGGATTTCATCTCTGAAATAGAGCCTATAAGGGATGATAATACGATGAGGGAAATATCCAAATTACTGAAGCAGAAAGAAATATGCACCCAGGTAAATTTTATCTAAATCTCTAAGAAAACGGATATCTCATTAAATTCTGTCCATTGGTTTATATATCTCAGGGACTGTCCAATTGTGAATAACAACAAACAGCCCCTGATTTAATTATTCTATCCCTTACTACCCCCCTTTTTTCCCCTATATTGTTTCAAATGACTTAGAACCTCATTTAAGAGTTCCCTCGGATACTCCTTCCCTGCCATCTTATCCCAGACAGGCCTGGTCCTCTTCCTAAAGACTTCAATCTCTTTCGGAGTCATCTTCACCTCAGTGCAACCATAACCAACCATCCCTTTATAGGCATCCATCATAATTTTGTCCATTTGTATGACAAATGTCTTCTCGTATCTACGCCACATCTTTTCCAAATTTTTCCTCTGATTAAGGGGGAGTTTATTCCACTCTTTGTTTACAATTAGAAATACACCTTGATCATATCTAATTGTAAGAGGATTTATATACTTAGTGATCGTATAGAGTTGCGCAGCCAACCACCAGCCTGATGGCGATATCGCTCCATCTACTACACCTGCTCTCATAGAAGGCACAACCTCAGGAACATTTACAGGGATTGGGCTTGCGCCAAGAGCCTTTAATACCTCCACCTCTAGCGGGCCATGCCATGTTAAGATTTTGCTTTTCTGAAAATCCTGAGGATTCCTCATTGGATATTTCACTGAATAAAAATGTTCATCCAGCGTCAGCAACATTAACACCTTAAATCCATTCTTTTCAGCTATTTTACATATTTTCGGTCTTAATTTATTTTGAACATATCGCGCTTCATCCACATTTTCGAAGAGAAAGGGTAGTTCCATTACACAAATACCAGGACAAACTGACGCATTAGCGGTTCCTGTAATCATTGCGCCATGAAGCTGGCCTATCCTCATTTTAGTAACATAATCCTCCTCATCCCCCATTATACCACCCATGTACCAAACACATTTAACATCCCCATCAGTAGCCTTTAAAATACTCTGTGTTAAATCTACAGTAATAATGGTAATTGCTTCAACTGTATCCTGTGCTAAAGAAGCCCATTTCCATACATACTTTGGATTCTTTTTCGCCTTCAAGATCGAAAAGCTATACCCAACAAGAAGCAATCCTAACAAAAAGATAACTATTATTCGTTTTTTCCCCATTTTCATACAGCATCCTCCAAACTCTATTATTTCTGTAACAGGAAACTCGATAAATACTATCGCTACCTAAAAGACTTACCTACCCTAATCCTTGAATTGTTCTTTGAATTATATTATCCTGCGTTTTGCGGCTGATGTCCACAAAGTGAGCGCTATACCCTGCTACCCGCACAATTACCTCCTGATACTGCTCAGGATCCTTCTGAGCTGCCCGAAGGGTGGCGTCATCTACCATGTTGAACTGCACATGATCAAGACCAAGATCAGCCCATGTCTTCATGTAAGCCTTCCATAACTGATACCCCTTCTCACCAGAAAGCTGTGTCGGGGAAAGACGCTGATTCAACAGAAAGGCCCTCCCATCGCTAATATGATTGATCTTTCCACATGACTTCAAAATTGCTGTTGGACCCTTTTTATCTAATCCAGGGCCCGGCGATATGCCGCCATCGTATAACGCATCACCAAGCTTCCTGCCATTGGGCAAAGCGTGCACCATGTATGAGAAGTGAATGTTACCGCTAACATTTTCAGGCAATGCCGGCCATGTGTTCCCGGAAGGACACCTCATCTCCCTTGATTGTTTCGCTACCTCCCTCAAACACCTCACCATTATCTCATCCACATAATCATCATCATTTCCCCACTTAGGCGCATTTTTCACAAAATCTAACCGCATCTTTTCCTTCCCTTCCCAGTTCTTCTCCAAAGCGTCTAACAACTCACTCATTGTATATTTCTTCTCATCAAAAATAAATTTTTTAACAGCAGCTAAGCTATCGGCATTCTCAACCCAAGTGAAATATGTTACCCAAGCATTGCCTCTCTCCCCCTCCGGGCTGTTCGCATCCAATCCGCTTTCTACTGATCTTTCATATATTGCAGACAATAATGGGCGTCCATAATTCTCCGAACTCTTGACCCGCCCAAGATTGACCACACGAACCGCAATATTCATCATCCATTTCATCTGCTTCACCCAAGCCTCGAACAACTCTTCAAAACTGCTGAACTCCCGAGGATCTCCTGTCTTTGGTCCCATCTGCATATTAAGCACCTGATCATAGCCGTTATGAAGAGCATATTCAATCATCTTTGATGTATTTAACGTAGTATTCGCCATACGAAAGGGCTGACATCCATGCTTGGTCGGCGGACAAGGCGACATGCAAGCCTGATGCACCCACAACCTTGCTTCTTCTAGGGGATGATTATGCCAATGCATAGCATTGCTTATAAGGACAGGATCGTTCCGTATGCTTGGATATCCCAATCCGTGACGTATGCATTCAAAGACCTCCCTCATCACCCCATCCTTTACCTGTGGATGCCATCTAAATCCAAAGGTCGGATTAGCCACACGCACTAGTCTAGCTGTCTCCAAGAAGGCTGTGGTCAAATCATTGCAGGCATCAGTCCCATCAGGCTTTACGCCACCTATTGTCCAAACAGCGGTAGTTGGGACGCCCTGAACCCCCTCCTGCGCCCAGCTAGGGCCAATAAATCCTGTTTCAGAGCAGCGGATCATAAACTCACCTATAAGGTCAATCGCCTCCTCCTTGGTAATCCTCTTTTCAATATTCACATCCTTATCGTAATATGGCCCATGATAATAATCTGGACGCGCGGGCCATGCACCCTCAATAGTCTCTAGTCTAATAATTACCTGCACAAAGTGATCGAACTGAAAGGATTCCTGCAGATTCCTCGGTGGATTTGCCGGCACCCACTCACATGTTTCGGCAATCCTCAAGAGTTCTTCCTTACGCTTTGAGTCTGTCTCAAAATTTTCTGCTAATATCCTAGCCAATCTTGCATAGCGTTTTGCAAACCTGATGCTTGCATCCAATGCAATCTGCATCGCTTCCCAATTTGGAAGACGATCATACAGAGGAATTAAATCTGGATGAGGTGTTCCGGAAAGTCTCTCCTCAGCACCCTCTATTCTATCCTGAATATCATTGTATATCCCTTGAAATCCTTTACTGAAAATGTAATCCCAATCCTTTGTGGAATAACCCCCAGTAATAGGAACACCCCACATTACAGCTCCACTGAACACCTTAACAGCATCCTCAGGTGGGATCAATCTTATCACCTTATCCAGTTCCGTCTTGCCAGCCCAGTAATTATTAATCTCAGCCATAACCTTTAGGGATTCTTCCACTGGCTCTGGAATAGACCCCCTGGTGTTGTAGTACTGCTCGTTAAACATGCTTGCCACCTCTTGATTCCACATCTGGTTATGTGGTGCACTTCCCAAATAGCCCATTATCTGAGCATGATCTGTAATAAAGATAGTTATGTTATCCAGAACATGAGACAATGCTTTAGCCCTCCTCAGCATAATGGGGTCATCTTCATTCTCTTTCCATGATTCTGTGGATAAGTATGGCTTCTCAAGATCCAATTTAAGTCCTGGGGCATAGACCCCCCCTATTGCCCCCTTTTTCCATACAGCCTTCCTCAGGTAGTCTAGCCTCTTTGACCTCTTCTTCTCAGCCATCCACCACCATTCCCTATTCTTCTCAAGCTCCTTAATACTCTTATCTGGCGCGTCTTTTGTCTTTAATACTTCTTCCATTTCCTCATACCTCCTAAAATATTACATAAATGAATACCCAGATAAAAATCTGGGTATTCATAACGATATAAATCGCCAAAGAACTGATCTTTAACTTACCCCAATCCCTGGATTGTCCTCTGAATAATGTTATCCTGCGTTTTACGGCTGATATCCACAAAATGGGCACTGTAACCAGCAACTCTAACAATCACCTCCTGATACTGCTCAGGATCCTTCTGCGCCGCCCTAAGGGTTGCATCATCTACCATGTTAAATTGTACATGATCCATACCCAAATCAGCCCATGTTTTTATATAGGACTTCCATAATTGATAACCCTTCTCTCCGGATAGCTGGGTTGGCGATAACCTCTGATTCAACAGAAATGATCTGCCGTCACTTACATGGTCTATCTTACCGCATGACTTCAATATTGCAGTAGGACCCTTTTTATCCAATCCTGGACCTGGTGAGATCCCACCATCATACAGAGCATCACCTAATTTCCTGCCATTGGGTAATGCATGCACCATATTTGCAAAGTGTATGTTGCCGCTCACATTCTCAGGCAGTGCGGGCCAATTATTCCCAGATGGACACTTTATCTCACTTGAATGCCTTGCTACCTCCCTTAAACAACGCACCATTATCTCATCCACATAATCATCATCATTGCCCCATTTTGGCGCATTCTTCACAAAGTCTAACCTCATCTCTTCCCTGCCATCCCAGTTAGTCTCCAATGCATCAATGAGTTCATCCATTGTATATTTCTTCTCATCAAATACTAATCTCTTGACTGCTGCCAAGCTATCAGCATTCTCAACCCATGTAAAAAAGGTAACCCATGCATTACCCCTCTCTATCGAAGGTTCAAGAGCATCAAGACCGCTCTCTATGCACTTCTCAGATATTGCCGAAAGGAAGGGTCTGCCATAATACTCAGGACTTTTTACCCTGCCTCGATTTACTATACGTGTAGCAAAGTTCATTATCCACTCCATCTGCTTCACCCATGCTTGGAAAAGCTCTTCAAAATCCGCAAACTTCCTGGAATCCCCTGTCTTTGGCCCCATTTGCATGTTTATACAGCGATCAAAACCATTATGAAGTGCATACTCAATCATCTTCGATGTATTCAGAGTTGCTGATGCCATCCTACATGGCTGAGCCCCATGCTTTGTGGCAGGGCAAGGAGACATACAGGCTTGATGTACCCATGTCCTCATCTCCTCCAGAGGATGATTATGCCAGTGCATACCATTGGCTATCAACACCGGATCATTACGTATGCTGGGATATCCCAATCCATGTCTGATACACTCGAACACCTCCCTCATTACCTCGTCAGGAACTTTGGGATGCCATCTGAATCCGAATGTGGGACCTGACACACGTACGAGTCTTGCAGCCTCCAATAGAGCTATGGTCAAATCATTGCAGGCATCGCTTCCATCAGGTTTCACTCCCCCTAAAGTCCATATCCACGTGCCGGCAATACCCTGAACTCCCTCAGATCCGATTCTAGGGCCATACATACCCACTTCATAGCATCGAATCATAAACTCACCAATCAAATCAATGGCCTCTTCCTTCGTTATCTGCTTCTCTAGGTTAACATCTTTGTCGTAATATGGCCAATGGTAATAATCAGGTCTAGATGGCCATGCCCCTTCCAAATCCTCAAATCTGGACCAAATCTGTATAAAATGGTCATACTGCAATGACTCCTGAAAAGTCCTCGGTGGCTTTGCTGGCACACGTTCACAGGTCTCTGAAATCCGTAAGAGTTCTTCCTTGCGCTTTGGATCGGATTCAAAATTCTCAGCAATAATCCTAGCTAACCTGGAGTATCTCTTCGCCATCCTCAGACAGGCCTCCAGTACAATCTGCATTGCCTCCCAATTAGCAAGCTTATCATAAAGAGGAAGAATATCTGGCCCAGGATTTCCATCTATTCTGTCTTCAGAATCATCAATCCTCTCCTGTATCTCATCTATAATACTATCAAACGCCCTTCCCCCTGTCATGAAGTACTCATAATCCTTACCAGCATAGCCGAAACTGCCACCTATAGGTAGTCCCCACATTACAACTGTACTCATAAGCTTCACAGCCTCCTCACTGGAGAGTTCCCTAAATACCTTTCCAAGATTATCCCTAGATCCCCAATAATTATTTAGCTCAGTCATCGTTTTAAGGGACTCCTCCTCTGGCTCTGGTATTACAACCGGATCATTGTATATCTCCTCATTAATAAAGCTTGCTATATCCGGATGCCACATGAGGGTGTTTGGACGACTTCCATAATAGCCCACAAGCTGTGCATGATCAGTAATGAAAATAGTGATGTTATCAAAAACATGCTCTAAGGCCTTAGCCCTTCTCATTATAATAGGATCATTCTCATTCTCCTTCCACGACTCTGTAAAGAGCAAAGGCCTTTCCAGATCGACCTTGAGGCCGGGTTCATACATTCCTCCCTTTCTACCCTTTTTCCACACCGCCTTCCTTAGATAATCGAGTCTATCGGATCTCTTCTTCTCCGCTACCCACCACCATTCCCTACTCTTCTCTAACTCCTCAATACTCTTCTTCTGAGAAGCATCACTATATTTATATGCTTCTGTTGTCATAGTCAAATACCTCCCATTACTATTTGTCTAATATTAGTGGGGCCTCTTAAAGAAGAGGCCTCACTTAATTATTACTACCCTAACCCTTGTATTGTCCTCTGAATAATATTATCCTGCGTTTTGCGGCTAATATCCACAAAATGAGCGCTGTAACCTGCCACCCGCACTATCACCTCCTGATACTGCTCAGGATCCTTCTGGGCTGCTCTCAGTGTCGCGTCATCTACCATGTTAAATTGAACATGATCAAGTCCTAAATCTGACCATGTTTTTATGTACGACTTCCACAACTGATAACCCTTCTCACCTGAAAGCTGGGTTGGCGAAAGACGCTGATTCAACAAAAATGCCCTGCCATGACTCACATGGTCGATCTTCCCGCATGATTTTAATACAGCTGTAGGACCCTTCTTATCGAGCCCTGGCCCTGGGGAGATGCCGCCATCGTATAACGCATCCCCAAGCCTTCTTCCATTGGGCAATGCATGCACCATATGAGAAAAATGTATGTTGCCGCTTACATTCTCAGGCAAAGCAGGCCATGTGTTACCGCAGGGATCCTTCATCTCTTTAGAATGCCTTGCAACCTCCTTCATACAGCGAACCATAATCTCATCAACATAATCGTCATCATTACCCCATTTGGGAGCATTCTTTACAAAGTCCAGACGCATTGCCTCCTTGCCCTCCCAGTTTGCCTTAATGGCATCCACTACCTCTGCAATAGCATACTTCTTTTCTTCAAAAACTAACTTCTTAATAGCTGCAAGGCTGTCAATATTTTCAACCCATGTAAAGAAGGTGACCCATGAGTTTCCCCTCTCCCCTTCAGGGCTAAGCGCATCAATCCCTGTTTCAATTGCCCTCTCATAAATGGCAGAAAGCATAGGACGACCAAAATTTTCTGGGCTCTTAGCGCGGCCATAATTTACTATACGCGTCGCAACATCCATCATCCATTCCATTTGCGTCTTCCATGCCTCAAACAACTGATCAAAATCAGTAAAACTCCTAGCATCACCTGTCTGTGGTCCTATCTGCATCTCTACACAATGATCATAGCCATTATGAAGGGCATACTCTATCATCTTAGATGTATTTAACGTAGCATTAGCCATGCGAAAGGGTTGACAACCATGCTTAGTAGGAGGACATGGCGACATGCAGGCTTGATGCACCCATAGCCTCTGTTCTTCAAGTGGATGACCATACCAGTGCATACCATTGGCAATCAGAACAGGATCATTGCGTATGCTTGGATATCCCAATCCATGACGTATACACTCGAACACCTCCCTCATCACCTCATCGGACACCTGTGGATGCCACCTGAAACCAAAGGTGGGATTTGACACGCGCACAAGCCTTGCTGCCTGAAGTATGGCTATTGTCATATCATTACAGGCATCGCTTCCATCAGGAGCAACGCCTCCAAGCGTCCCCACATAGGTTGATGGTATACCCTGAAGACCCTCTTTGGCTAGGCTCGGAGCCATAAATCCTATTTCATGGATACGAATCAGATACTCCCCTATAAGGTCAATCGCTTCCTCCCTGGTTACCTTCTTATCTATATTGACATCCTTCTCGTAAAATGGCCCATGATAATAATCCATACGATGCGGCCAGGTATTCCCAACCTCAAATCTAGATGTTACTTCCACAAAGAAATCAAACTGAAGCGATTCATGAAGATTTCTCGGCGGCTTTGCCGGCACACGATCACATATCTCTGCCATTTTTAAAAGCTCATCCTTACGCTTAGGATCAGTCTCAAAATTCTCTGCCACTATCCTAGCTAATCTAGCAAAACGATTCGCATATCGGATAGCCGCCTCCAAAACAAGCTGCATCGCCTCCCAATTGGGTAACCGGTCATACAAGGGTAAAAGTTCTGGCCCAGGAGTCCCCTCTAGCCTCTTCTCAGCATCCTCGATTCTATCTTGAATTTCATCATATATACTCTCATATCCCCTCCCCATAATGAAGTCCCAGTCCCTTGTATGATAACTGGCGCTAGCAATAGGAATTCCCCACATAACTGAACCACTAAAGCACTTGACAGCATCCTCAGCAGGAATCATTCGTATCACCTTATCCAATTCAGTCCTGCCAGCCCAATAATTGTTGAGATCCGTCATAATATTCAAGGATTCTTCTACTGGTTCAGGGATTGATCCTTGCGTATTGTAATATTCTTCGTTGAACATGCTTGCCATCTCTTGGTACCATGGCTGAGTATGTGGCAGGCTTCCGACATAACCCACTAATTGCGCATGATCTGTAATGAAGATGCTAATATTATCCAGTACATTAGCGATCGCTTTAGCCCTTCGAAGCATTATGGGCTCATCTTCGCTCTCCTTCCATGACTCAGTGAAAAGCTGCGGCCTCTCAAGATCGATCTTCAAACCAGGGGTATAGACTCCCCCTGTGGCTCCTTTTTTCCATACAGCCTTTCTGAGATAGTCAAGCCTCTTAGACCTCTTTTTCTCTGCAACCCACCACCATTCTCTATTCTTCTCGAGTTCATCTAAACTCTTATCCGGAGCTCCACTAGCTCTTGCTTTTATTTCTTCCATCCTCTATTCCTCCATATTATAATTAATGCTCACAGCATTTAAGTATTATCCCCCCTTATCCCCGGCTCCCATTGCACTAGAGTCCTTTAGTAACGCTTTATGCCTTCGAGTAATATTTTGTATGCACATAATCCTGCATCTAACGATACATTTTGTTTCACACAGAATACAAAATGCATATGCTTATCCTAATCCCTGTATAGTCCTCTGTATAATATTGTCCTGCGTCTTGCGACTGATATCAACAAAATGAGCGCTATATCCAGCCACCCTTACTATCACCTCCTGGTATTGCTCTGGGTCCTTCTGTGCAGCCCTCAGCGTCGCGTCATCTACCATGTTAAATTGAACATGATCAAGTCCTAAATCTGCCCATGTCTTTATGTACGACTTCCACAACT